>NZ_JBOEFX010000076.1:0-82270 GCF_050633125.1 Lewinella sp. | reverse complement strand
ATTCAGCATCTTGTCTGCTCAGGATACTACGTTGGTGCAACAGGATACCTTTCCAGAAACCATTCAAGTGGATACGCTGGGGCAGGATTCTAGCCTGAGCATCAGTCTTGGTGTACCTGTTTCCCAGGATGCTCTGGAAGCTGCCGTGGATTATAACGCGGATACCATGAAACTTAATGCCCGCAACCAGAAAATTTATCTCTACGGCAATGCTTTTGTTTCCTATACCAATATTACACTAAAAGCGGATTATATTGAACTGGATTGGTCGAAAAGTGAAGTGTTGGCTCAAGGAGTAAGAAATGATACTACTGGCGTGCTGGAAGGGACGCCAGAGTTTACGGAAGGAGAAAATACTTTTGTTGCCAAACGGATGCGCTACAACTTCGAAACCCGCAAAGGAATCGTTTACGATGTTACCACAGAAGAAGACGATATTCGGGTAAAAGGCGCTCGCTCTAAGTTCATCAGTGCTCCTCCCGGCGATACGACGGCACACGATATTATTTATAGCGAAGATGCCATCTTCACGACTTGTACTGCTGATCACCCTCATTTTGGTATTCGCAGCAGAAAACAGAAAGTGATTCCTAATAAGTTGGTTGTAATAGGCCCTTCTAATCTGGAAATCATGGATGTACCCACACCTCTGTGGTTGCCTTTCGGCTTTTTTCCGGTCTCAGGAGGGCGTAGTACCGGGCTTATCTTTCCCAGAGATTATGAATATTCAGAACAATGGGGCTTTGGTTTGAAACAGATCGGCTGGTTTTTCCCTTTAGGGGATAACTTCAACCTCACAGTGGCGGGTGATATTTATCTGGAAGGGACTTATGGTTTGGGAGCAGCCGTTCAGTATCGTAAGAGGTATGGCTATAATGGCAATTTTAATTTCCGTTTTGATAGCCGCCGCCAGGAAGAAATACTTAATGTGCTTGACCCTGATACTGGCGAAACAATGATAGGCCCTAATGGGAACATTGTGCAAGAATCGGTTTTTCGCCGTGCCAATGGTATCTTACTCAACTGGTCACACAATCAAGACGCTGCTGCTCACCCGATGAACAGGCTGGGTGGGTCGATCAACTTTCAGACGAATAATTTCCAGCAGCGGGTTTTCAATGATGCTCGTTCGGTGGGAACAAATGTGATTAACTCTAACTTTACCTTTTCTCGCAATTGGCTCGATAAGCCGATTTCAATGAGTGTTGCTTTCCGCCACAGCCAGAATACGCGGACGCGGAGCATGAACGTGGATTTTCCCACCTTTCAATTTCAAACCCAGGCCTTGTACCCGTTCCGCAAAAAGGAAAGGGTAGGGGCCAAGCGCTGGTACGAAGACATCACTTTGCGTTATACCAATGAAGCGAGGGCGAATTTTACCGCACCAGACACCGCCTTTTTCGAACGTCAGACGCTCGACAATGCCCGTTATGGTATGCAACAAACGGCTAGTGCCGGTACTTCCTTCAAGGTACTTAAATACTTCAACCTCAACCCAGGGGTAAACATGAAGGAGGTATGGTACATGGAAGAATTAGATCTGACTTTTGATAGCGAAAATGGCGTAGTACAAGATACCACGTATCTGCCTAACGGCGATCCTCTGATAGAGACTGTAGACTTTGGTACCTGGATTCAAGATACAGTGCCAGGCTTCACCTCCTACCGGACGTACAGTGCTAATCTGAGTTTAAATACTCAGATTTTTGGTACTTACCGCTTTGATAAAGGGAGGATTCGCGGACTTCGGCACGTCATAAAGCCCAATATTTCGATTGGTTATCAGCCGGATTATATCAATAATAGAAATTATTATGATTCGGTCACGGATACCTTGGATATAACGACCAATCGCTTGGTTTCTCGCTATCAGGATGGCATATTTGGGGCCCCACCCAGCTCAGAAATGCAGATGGCCCTAAACTATAGTATCACCAATATTTTTGAAGCCAAGATTTTCTCTCGCAAGGATTCAACGGAAAGAAACATTAAGCTTTTCGATAACATCTACATCAATGGTAATTACAACTTTGCGGCGGATACTTTAAAGTGGTCACCTATTGCGATAACGGGTACAACTCGACTGTTTAAAGGAGCAACAACCTTTTCGTTCAATACCACTTTTGATCCGCATATACGACAAGAAACAAGTGAGGGCTCTGGTGTCTTTCAACGAATAAACCAGACGACTTGGCAGCAAAACGGTAAACCCTTTGAGTTTGTCAATGCAACCTTCCGTTTCAATACCAATTTGACTGTTTCAAAAATCAGAGCTCTTTTTCAAGGTAAGGAAGAAGAAATAGTAGAAGAAGTAGACCGTGATGGCAACGAACTTCGGCCGGTAGATGAAACCGATTTTCTCAGCTTATTTGAAAATTTCTCTATTCGCCACAACCTGACCTTTGGCGTTACTCCTCTGTCGGCTGACCGTGATACCTTTCAGGTGAATACCCATAGCCTTGAACTTCGAGGAAGTTTGGGGCTTACCCCAAATTGGAATGTAGACATTGGTTCTATTGGTTATGATTTTGCACGTAAGCAAACTACCTATCCTTATCTTGGCTTGCGCCGAGATCTTCACTGCTGGGAAATGGGTTTCAACTGGGCACCTACCCGGAATACCTACTCCTTTTATCTCCGGGTGAAACCGGGTACCCTCGATTTTCTCAAAGTACCTTATCAGCGTAACAATGCCGATGGAAGCCGTGCTTTTGAGTAATGGTTTGGTCTACTTGTTTTTTAAAAAATATTGTAAGGCGATTCGATAGCCCATGTAACTACGCTCACCGCTGATACTACGATCCAAAAACAGCAAGCTTTCAATAGCGAGGGCTTCATTGAGGAAAAAAGCCGCACCTGCCCCAATTCGAACATTGAGCTGACCATCGTTTAATGAATCATCAAAATTATTTTGGGAATAACCAAGTGAAGACTCGACGTTTCCGAAAGGTATAACTTGTCCGCCTGACTTCAAATAGTAACGCAGTGACGGGGTAAAGCTTAGATAAGTACTGGTGTTGTTCAGAATCGTATTGTCAAAATTCCCACGGGAGTAGTCTATTTTTAGGCCTGCGCTCCATTGGTCGGCGAAGAAATAGCTGGTTTCGGTGTTAATATTTGTTCGCAAGAAAGAATTTTTATTGTTGGGAAAGAAATGCAATTCAAGTTGGTTGTTGCCGAGCAGGATGGTTCCTTGATTGACTTGGCCACTTCCTGATTTCCAATCTCCGAGGCTTTCCTGTCGGAGAAAACTACGTAGGCCTGCCCTTAATTCAAAAGAAGGGGCATTGGGAAGGCTAAAGTGGTAAGGGTAATAGATGTAATAGCTGGTAAGACTCGCCTCTAAGACTATATTAGGGCGAATAAAATGATTGCTACCCACTTGTAGGGCGGTGTATTCCCCAAAACCCCAAAGGAAACTGTAATCTACCGATGGGCGATCAGTACCTGCTTGAATGTACCAATGAGTACCTTGAGCTTTCGGCTGAAAATAATACCGAAAATAAGGATGAAGGCGAAAATTGGTGGAGCCTCTTTGACTATACGTTTCATTGAAAAGTTGGGCCATCCCACCAAGCATAAGCCTATCGGTTAACATTTGCCCGTAGGTAGGAGCGAGTAGGTAGTAGGAACTGCCGGAAGAAGTGTTTTTAGTAGGGAAACCATATTCGTAAAAAGCAGCAGCCCCAATCGTAGCGTCTCCACGCTGAATTTGGGCACAAAGTGTGGTGGTGAGAAAAGCAAAAAGGAATAATAAGGAGTTTACCTTTGTCATGATTGCGCGGTTTTTGAGATAATTTAAGGGTGTTTAAATGGTGGCTTTTTTATTAGAGATATATAATTGACACTTGTGGTTGTAACCTGCTATCATAAATCACCAGGATAAAGCGATTGATTATTGACCTTGGCGCATCGAATTTACGCTTCGGTTGTTTAATCATTATTACCCCATCAAACAATGATTGATTTATGAGAATCAAGGTGGAAAAGTTAAAAAGTTTGCTTGAGCAAATTGATGAGTTCCTCTTAGCGATCAACGAAGCTGAAAAACATCAGTTGGACAGTTTGGAGAAGGTTGCAAAACCTTATCGTAAGAGCGCCCGCAACTTGGTGCACTACCGCGCTTTCCGGACATTTGACCTCCGTGATTTTCAAAAAAGTATGCGAGATTTGGGACTCTCGCGTTTTGCGAATGCAGAGGGCCACATTAGAGCTAGCTTACTCAATACTCGCTTGATTTTGCAGGCGCTTATCAAGGATGATGGAAAGCAGCTGCTAAAATCAGGCTTGTCGATCAAGCGTTCTCGGCGCTTGTTGGCCAGTCACACCAAACAACTCTTGGGGTATCGTTCTCCGGGCAGGCGGGTAAGGATAATGGTGACCCAACCCAGCGAAGCTGCCAATAATTATGAGCTGGTAGAACAATTGGTGAAAAAAGGAATGAACGTGGTGCGAGTCAATTGCGCCCACGATACGCCTGAAGCTTGGTGGGCAATCATTGAGAATGCCCAACGAGCAGCAAAAGCGTCGGGCCGGAAGGTAAAAATAGCCATGGATTTGGCAGGGCCTAAAATTAGGACAGGAGCCATTACCGAAGGACCAGAGATTCGTAAATTTAAGCCCCTTCGAAATGAGTTGGGGCAGGTCATTCAACCAGCGGTCATCTTGTTGGTTGCGGAATTGGGAGAGACATCGGCGGAGAATACTTTGCCTGTTGGTCAATTAGCGCTGGAAGATTTAGCCATTGGCGATGAACTGCGATTGAGAGATATGCGCAATAAGAAAAGGAAGTTTTCCATCATTGATCGAAATGCAGAAGGCCAGTTTGTAGCCACCTGTCGGAAAACAACTTATGTAACAAGCGGTATGGTGTTGGAACATTCCAAAGCATCCGGTAAGGTTTTGGTAGTTGGTAAATTGCCGCCTAAAGAACACTACCTCTTATTAAAAGAAGGAGATACCCTTCAGGTGAATCGAGCTGCGATTCCTGGTGAATCTGCGGTCTACGATCAGGAAGGGGTTTGCATCAAGATAGCTCATATTTCGTGCCAGTTACCAGAAGTTTTTAACAAAATCAAGAAGGACCATACTGTGTTGTTTGATGACGGAAAGATCTTCACAAAAGTCACGGAAGTAAATGAGGACTATTTCCAGGTAACCATTTTGAGAGCTTCCGAAAAAGGGGCAAAACTGCGTGCTGAGAAGGGCATCAATTTTCCCCAAACGGAACTGGGAATAAGTGGATTGACAGCCAAGGATAAGGAAGATTTAAAATTTGTAGCCCAGTATGCTGATATTGTTAATTTCTCGTTTGTGAATTCCAAAGCTGATGTAGAAGAGCTATTTGTGGAACTGGAGCAGCTTGGTGCACTCAATCAACTGGGCGTGATTTTAAAAATCGAAACCCGTTTAGCCTACAATAATCTTTCGGAGATACTGATGACTGCGATGCAGTCTAAACAGGTAGGCGTAATGATTGCCCGAGGTGACCTTGCTGTAGAGACTGGTTGGGACAATATAGGCTTGGTTCAGGATGAAATTCTTGCCCACTGTAGTGCTGCTCATCTGCCAGTGGTGTGGGCCACACAAGTACTGGAGAATATGGCTAAAAACGGCCTGCCTTCGCGTGCGGAGATAACTGATACGACCACTTCTTTGCGAGCGGAGTGCGTCATGTTGAATAAAGGAGCTTATATCAACGATGCAATTGAGTTATTGGACACAATCCTGAAAGACATGGAGCAGTACCATAATAAAAAAGAAGTGATGTTGGCGAAGCGAACCAAGTTGAGTGTGGGTTAATCGCTGCCTATTTTAGGAAAATTTCCTCCTTGATCGCAGGAACAATGTTAATCGCTTCTGCTTTCTGAAACAAAGCTGCTATAGCAGCACGGCCTTCCGTTCCGAGGTCGCGTGTATAATCATTTACATAAAGACCAATGTGAGCGTACATAACGTCCTCATCCATCTCCTGGGCGTGAGCACTTACATAGTCGCGGGTTGCTAAAGGGTGCTGTTGTGCGTAAGCGACACTTCTTGCCATCACTCTATTTATTTTATGCTGAATATCAGGAGCTAAACGACGGTGTGCCACAATTCCTCCTAAGGGAATAGGATGACCGGTACTACCTTCCCAGAACTCGCCTAAGTCCTGGATTTTTACGAGGCCTTTGTCCTGATAGGTGAAGCGATTTTCGTGAATGATCAACCCGGCAATAACTTCTTCTTGCTGTACGGCTTTTTCAATATCGGAAAAAAGAAACTCTTGCTTGTTTTGTGCTTCAGGGTAGGCAAGGCTGAGTAAAAAGTTGGCTGTGGTTAATTTTCCGGGGATGGCGATTGGTCCTTTTTTTATTTCTTCTGCGCTTAGCGGGCGTTTGGCAATAAGTAAAGGACCACAATTGCGCCCTAGCGCGGAGCCTGCATCTAATAATACATATTGGTTAGTCAAGTGAGCATAAGCGTGATAACTAAGCTTGGTGATGTCTAAAACGCCTTGTACTGCTTTTTGATTCAGCTCCTCCACATCGGCCAGAATTACGTCAAATTCGAGCCCTTCAGTATCGACTTTTTGGTGGACTAAAGCATCAAAAATAAAAGTGTCGTTAGGACAAGGAGAAAACCCTAGAGATAATTTCATAATTTTGTGGCCTAAATTCAAGAAACTATGCACTTACAAGTGCTTTACGAGGATAACCACCTCATTGCCATTAACAAGCCTGCGGGCTACCTGGTTCAAGGTGACCATACCGGAGATACTACTTTGGCGGAATATGTAAAGAATTACATCAAAGTTCAATATAACAAACCTGGTGACGTCTTCCTTGGCGTTATTCACCGTTTGGATCGCCCGGTAAGCGGTGTGCTACTATTTGCACGGACCAGCAAGGGCCTGACGCGGATGAACGAGTTGTTTAAACAACGCGAGGTCGAAAAAACCTACTGGGCGATTACGGAGCTTCAACCTGACCCTATGGAAGGAGAGCTGGTTCATTATATCCGTAAAGAGAAAGATCGAAACTTTGCCAAAGCTTTCGACTTTATGAGCAATCGCGCAGATGGTGCTAAAAAGGCAGAGTTGACTTATAAAATGCTTGGCCGAATCAGTACCTATTCTTTACAGGAAGTAAAGCCTAAAACGGGGCGCCCTCACCAGATTCGGGTACAGTTGTCTAAAAATAAGACGCCTATTCGAGGAGATATCAAATACGGAGCTACTACGACCAATTTAGACGGTAATATCAATCTGCATTGTCGTCAACTTTCCTTTATCCATCCGGTCAAGAAAGAGCGTGTGACGATTTATGCCAATCCACCAAAGGAAGATATTTGGGACTTGTTTAAAGGCTTTTGGAAAAGATAGTTATGAAGGCGTTTTCTTTCGTGAAATATCAGGGAGCGGGCAATGATTTTATTATTGTTAACCATTTGGAAGGCGTTGTTTTGACGGACCTTTCTGTGGAGAACATTGCCCGCCTTTGTGATCGCCGCTTCGGTATTGGTGGTGACGGGCTCATGTTATTGGAGCCGCACCCTGAGCTGGATTTCGAGATGAAATACTACAACTCGGACGGACGACCCAGTACCATGTGTGGAAACGGAGGGCGTTGCCTGGTGGCGTACGCTTTCAAGTTGGGGGTGATCGGAAAAGAAACGACCTTCCATGCGGTAGATGGCGTCCATCGGGCGATAGTAGAGCGCCCTGATTGGGTTCAGCTAGAAATGGGCAAAGTAGATAAAATAGAGACGGTTCTTAATGGCTGCTTTCTTGATACCGGCTCTCCCCATTATCTGGAGTGGCACGATGATCTAGCTGCTATTGATGTTGATGCGCAGGGGCGTGTATTGAGAAATAACGCAGCCTTTTCCCCTGGCGGTACCAATGTGAATTTCATCAATGGCGATGTGAATGGCTTGACGATTGCGACTTATGAACGTGGGGTAGAAGCGGAGACACTGGCCTGTGGGACCGGCGTTACCGCAGCGGCAATTGTAGCCGTTCAACGGCGCGGAAAACCTGGGCTATTTACAGTGCCCGTTCTTGCTAAAGGTGGTGCACTAGAAGTGAAAGTGGATTATGATGGTATAGCCTTTTCTTCTTGGCTATGTGGTCCGGCAACCTTTGTTTTTACTGGCGAAATAAGCGTTTGAAAGATATTAAGTACTTGGTACTAGGATGGAGTACTATTTGAATCCAAGTACACAGTTTCCATTGTTTGACCCTCAAGTTCGCCGTAGGTTGCAGCTACGGCCCATCAAATTACACTATTAAGCTGACCTTTTTAGTCTATCAGCAATGAATCTCTCAACAACATCTGATAAGCAGGTTGGCATTTCCTGGCAATCTCTTCTAAATGGGCTGGTAATTCAATCACTTTCTCCTGATAGGGTTTGAAGCCTGTTGACGAATGTACGTTGCTGTACCAATACTTGGCCCAAACGCCATCTTCAGGAAGTGCTCCTGCGGTCCAGCCAAGCATTTGTTCTGTGAATGGAATCTCTAACTTGTCGCAAAGTTTTTGCAGAATATCCCGAGGGTTTTGTAACAGTATTCGGGCATCGACAATGGCTTTCAACAAGTGGTGCTTCTTCAAGTAAGCATACAAATCATCTTGCTGCGGAATACCGATATCAAAAGGCGTTGGTTGTTGGATAACCTTGGTATAGGAAGCCAATATCGCCCGCGGATCACGGATGAGCATTACGTTGTCGCACTGGTGCAGAAAACTGCGATCCAGATCCATCAAATGATGAGTCATCTGCTTGTGTACCACAACAGGAGTAGGGTAGTGGTCTCCCATAATTACTTTATTCACCACTTCATTCCCATCTGCTGATTGACTGGCCATGATTTCTGCAACACCTGGGTGTGCGGCCTCACTGTTGGTGTTCGCAAGGTAGTAGGCATACAAGGGTTCATCAACGATCGTTGTATCTGGTCGTTGTGCAAAACTGTACATCAAGGCCGTCGATATATTTCTTGGGCTGGACCAAAGGTTGATGATTTTCATAGTTATTAGTCGTAAAGGTGTAGGATTATTTTTTTACTGTTTTGGACTGGTCCAAGCTAGTGCTCTGACCATCTATTTAATAATTATGGTTCTGATTTCTTTATCTCCGGAATCGTTGGTAATCTCTAATCTATATTCACCAAGAGGTAGACATAAAACAGTAGGATCATTTTCGTAATCTTTCTCGATGATATCAATTGGCATAGCATGGCTATCTTCATTTGATTTATAGGCTTTTATTAAACATGGATAGCCAACCGTAATGTTTTCGATGTCGTAACTCTTATTTCCAGGGTAATGGTATAACCAATTAGGCCTGTTCATTACAAATTGTGTTCTTGGGTGGTATACCAAGATGTCAAAGTAGGAATTCCCTTTAAATCCATTGTAATATTCACCAAATTGGTTCCTAAATACTTTTGGTGAGTCATATTTGATCATTTCATAAAATGGACTCTCTTTAGAAGAATATCGTTCGACTAATATGTCTTGATAAATCGTCAATGGATTTATTCCGGTATATTCCGATAGGTAGCTCGCCATCCATCGTTTTTCATTGTTTGCTTTTTCTAACAAATGATACCAACCGCAATGGATTAATATTTTGGCCTCGGGGTCTTCCTCTAAAATCTTAGCTATGTTTTTAGCTTGGTTCTGTTCTCTTTCTTTTCCAAATTCTTCGTATTTGAAAATGGTAAAACCAATAGTTATAGCTTCCCTTATCAAATTTGACATTTGAGGCTCACTGGTGTAAGTGCCTGAAACAGGGGAGTTTAATGGATACCCTCTTTCGTTTATCGTAGTGCCATGACTGAATTTTCTTTCTATTGAATCATTAAGGTTCGTTAAAGCCTCCAGGCCGAAATACTTATAACCATTTTGATACAAACCTTTTAACAGGCTCCTTGTAAGCATTCGATGTTGAGGCTTATGGTGGGCTTCATTGATAATGACTATTTGATGTTTAGCTGATTCTTCTATTATTGAGGCAATAGCATCTATTGGCGAAAAATCGGCAAAATATACTTGATCTTCCCAAGTAAGTGTGTCAAAACCCCAGGCTATTGGGCCATCATAAGAAATCTCTTGCGCTTTTAGGTATTCTCCTATGTAAGTTAGTTGAGAGGCTACTTTTGATTCATCCAAAGCACCATTTGATAAATCCTCAATAAGGTTTTTGCTTAGCCTATGTTGAAAAATAGGCAAAGCCATAGTATCTGCTTGGCTGTTAAGTGAGGTGAAAAAACTGTTCGTTAGTAATAGTACGAGAAATACAACGCTTTTGATCATGTCTTCATTTTTTTAACGAAACCCTTTTCAAAATCAACCACAAGCCCCATTCCCGACCCTTCCCATTGTTGAAAATGGCTTTGTTTCGGAATGTTTTTTTAAAGGGGGAGGAGAGGCGTTATACACGTATTCGCTTAGCTTGACCACCAACCCCAAACCCTTACCTAATCAAAGTCACATCCCCCATCAATACCTCCTTATTGATGCCAAGATCATCACTGTAGGTGATATTGACAAAATAAACATAGACGCCAGCAGGCATTAATTCTCCACGCGTTTTGCCATTCCAGCCTTCGCTGAGGTTATTGCTCACGAAGATTTGACCTCCCCAGCGATCATAGATTTGTAATTCGTATTCCAAAACGAGTACAGATGGATCCAACTGAATGAAAAAGACATCATTGACACCATCCTCATTGGGCGAAAAGATATTTGGGATGAAAGCCTGGAAAACTTTACATTCCTTGAATTGAACTCGGATCGTGTCTGATACAACACATCCATTGTTAGCTAAGGTAGCAGTAATTAACCCGGGGCTTTCCACTAGGTAATTATCTCTTGTTGTGCCATCAAACCACTGGAAAACACCTTGGCCTACCGTTGGTTGTACCTCAAAAGATTGGTTTTCGCACACGATGGTGTCCATTCCTAGTTCTAGTAACGGGAGTGGCGCAAAAGCGAGGTTAACCGAGTCGCGACTGATACAGCCATTTGCGCCGGTGATGTCGAGCCAATAGATGCCGGGAGTATTTAGGTCTCGGTTTTGGTCTGTGCTTCCATCGTCCCAGCTGATGGCGCCAAGGTTTGCAGGCGCATTGAGCGTAACTGCTTCCCCTTCACAGGCGGTCAGGTCTTCGCCTAGATCAAAATCAGGAGCAGGGAGGAAGTCAATCACCACAGAATCACGGCTGGTACAGTCACCATTGGCTACTTCTACGAAGTAGAGGCCACTGTTTTCCACAAGGTAAATGGACGATGACGACCCATCTTGCCATATCCCGCTTTGACCTGCGTTTAATACAACTGGCGGACCTTCGCAAGGCATTTGATCGGGGCCCAAGTCAATTACTGGGGCGATCAGGAAGTCAAGGGTGAAATCATCGTTTAAGATACAGGTGCCAATGGTGGCAGTCAGATCGTAACCTCCAGGTGCAGTTTCCGTAAAGGTGGGGCCAGTGTCACCATTGCTCCACAGGTAACTGTCTGCTGCTATTGGAGAACCTAGTGTAAATGTAGTGCCTTCACAACTTTCGTAAAACGGAGCAAAATCAAGCTCCGGCAAGTCTATGATTGCTACTAAAATAGTGTCGCTGGAAGTACAGCCCATGTTGTCGGCTGTAAACCAATACTCGCCAGCTTCGCTAACGGTAAAGTTATTTGTCGTACTCCCGTCCTGCCATGAGATGGTGCCGCTATCTGTAATGGCCATCAAGTTGAGGCTTTCTCCTTCGCAAAGCGTAGTATCAGCACCTAATGGTGTAATTACAGGGCCATCACTCAGGATGACCTCGAAATACTCTCGGACGATACAACTTCCAAAGGTAGCATCAAGGAAATAGGTGCCTGCTGTGGTCGTTGAAAAATCAGCATCCATATCTCCGTCGCTCCACGCGTAAGCATCGGCTACTGCGGGGGAAGTAAGGTTGATGACATCTCCCTGGCAGGCAAATATTTCGTCGCCAAACTCAATCGTTGGATTATCCTGGAAAGTAACGTTGATAGAATCGCGACTGCTACAGCCCATTCGATTGCCTTCTACCCAATATAGGCCGGATTGGAAGACGGTGATCCCATTCATAGTGCTTCCTGTTGACCAGGTATAGCTAATATCCGAAGCAGGAAATCCTAGCATAAGACTAGGCTGGTCGCACACTAAGGTATCATTGCCTAAGTCAATGATTGGCACACTAAAATAGTTGACAAGTACAGTGTCGCGGGTGCTACAACCACTGTTGGCGGCTTCTAGCCAGTAGACCCCTGGCGCATTACCCGAAAAATTATTATTGGTGCTTGCATCTTGCCATAAATAAGTATCTGCGGTTACATTGGAGGTCAAGTCAAAGGTTTCTCCATCACAGAGATTGATGTCTAAACCAAGATTGACAATGGGGGCGGTGGCGAGGCTCACCATCGTCGTATCACCGGCTTCGCAACCACCTATATTGACGACCACACTGTATTCTCCCCCTGTATTCAAGGTAAATGTAGGATCAGTAGATCCATCTTGCCACAAGTAACTTGCACCATTAATGGTAATGCCTGGATCTAACGTAAGTGTTTCACCACTACAAACTATCGGGTCATCTACAAGATCTACTGCGAAATCTTGGGCGGCAATGACTTCAATCGTATCTCTTATAACACAGCTGGTCTGAAAATTAACCTCTACGGCATAAGAACCTGATTGCGTAATCACCAAAGTAGAATCGGTGGAGCCATCTTGCCAGAGGTAGGTTTCTCCTATGGTGTAGGAATAGGCGTTTAGGGTCAATGGATCACCATTGCAAAGCGCTTGATCAGGCCCCAAGAAACCAACATCTATAAACTCGGGAGCGCTATCAAAGATCCAACCCACGTTGGTGTTGTCAATATCCGTACTGCGGGCTCCGGCGAGGAAGTTAGCACCGCCTGCGGCCTGGATATCGCGCATCTGGATAAAGTCGGCAAGGATGTTGCCACTAGCGGGCATATTTACGTTGGCTAGCGAATTGAGCATGGTCGAAGACAGGCTGATCGGGGTGCAGTTGTTGCCAATGATCTGCCAGTATTCATTGATCGTCTGGGTGAAGAAAGCATCAAAACGGTAGGCTTTACCCGGCGCACACAGGAGGGTGTCCATGCTTTGTTGGCGCAATAATCGTGCATTCCCGTTAAGGGTAACTGAATTGAATGTACCATTGTCTGTATCAATGGTGGCGTCTCCTGCTGGCTCCGTAAAGTAAACATTGTTCAGCGAAAGCGGATAATCAAAACGGATGCCGGGCTGTGTGTTGGTGAAGTAAATGTTGGAATTCCCCGGTTGTAGATCAAGTCCTGCTGAAAAGACCGTAAAAGTAGAGATAAATGGACCTGGATTGTTACCAGTGAGTTCTATTTCCGAATCGCGCAATATTAAAGTTTTGGGATTAGGGAGCCCAATGGCTCCGATGTCTTCGACAATGATAGGCTGGTTGTTCGTGTCAAAGGTGCCACGGTTGAGGCTAATAGTGGCTGCGTTCAATGGGTCTGTAAGTTGGTACGAACCAGTTCCTTCAAAATAGAGGGTGTGCAACCTTATCCCTGTCGTCGTTATCGTGTGATTGTTACTACCATTGAATTTGATCAGGAAAACGTTCCATTCCATTGTTCCTTCTATGGTCAGCGAGCCAAATATCTGTATATAATTGGAGTTGAAGTTAGGGGTGTTGGCGATGCCTGCTTCCCAAGTCATATCGTGGCAATACATGTTGTTTCCTAGTGAGTTGCTGACTAAGGGGTTGATCGAAGAAAATGAATTGACATCAAAAATAACATCATCAATTGGGGTTGGGATACACTCACCGCCGGGGCCACCTGAACTTAGTGACCAATTGTTTTCGTCGTTCCAGTCTCCGGCATCACCTACCCAATAAAGGGTTCTACCAGCAAAGTTGGCGAAGTTCCAGTTTACATTCCCCCCATCGTCAATGGAGTTATTGGCTTGCAAATTCCCGGTACCGGTTTGTATGATACCGTGTAGAAAGATACGATCAAAAGTATGGTCGTTGGCAATATTGAAATTGGTGGTGTAGCCAGTACTGTTGGTTCTGATGTAGATCATTCCATCTAGGCAATTGCCATTGGCATCCAGCTCATTGATCGTTTGGGTGACATCACTAACGAAATTGTATTGATGGCCGGGGGCCAGGTACCAGTAATCGACGGTATTGTTACCAGAAATAGCTCCTTCTTGATGAAACCATAAAGAATCAATCGTCACATCGGTGCCCGGAAAATCAATCAAGGAAAATAGGCGGCCTTCAAAAGAGCTGAAGATTATCTTGTGGTAAGCTGCCGTAGTGGTGCCAAAGGTTCTGTGTAGCGCCGAAAATGGCCCTTGGTGCTCAATGGTAGAGGTTCCTGCATCGAGTAACAGGTTGTCGGTGTTTACCTCCCAAATAGGTGCATAAAAGTTATGAAGGTTCACTCGGATATAAGAGGAGCCAAGGTATAACTGCCGCGGACTGGCAAATTCCGAATAGAAACGATTGACTTCCATGTCCTGATCATTGGTCCGCAGGATACCAGAAAAGAAATAGAGGTTGAAGTCTACGTACAAGTCATCCTGGAGTATCCATTCGCCTCCGGTGCCGGAAAAATTCACATCAAAATTGAATGGTTGCCCGGCACTGGTGATGGTATTCCCCAGTTGATCAGATTCAAAGTAGTAAGCGCCCGCAAAGGTGTGTTGCATGGCTGTTATAAAAGTCAAGGAGCCCCCCAAGCGCAGTGAATTATTGGCCAAGCCAGTGAGGTTGGGCATATTGGTAGCGCCTGTCCAGTCCATGCTCCGGCAATAGGCGTTTTCTACATTTACGGTGACGGATTGGCCGGCGGCATTGAAGGAATTGGCGTCAAAATACACGTCGTCCAATTGGGAAGGAATACAACCACTGCCCGGTCCGCCGCTGGTAAATGACCAGTGCGTGGGGTCGTTCCAGTTGCCAGTACCACCTACCCAGAAGAAATCTTGCGATGGTCGCGGGTTGAGTGTCCAGCCCGTATTGTTTCCTAAATCTACCACATTGTTGGCGGTAAAAGCACCCGCCGCATTGATATCTCGCAGGGAAACAAAATCGACTGCTACGTTACTGCCAGTCACAAAGTTGGTTGCATCACCAGCGGAGCTGGATTCTATACCGATGCTCTGAAGGCAATCTCCTTGTGCATCAATTGCCCCCAGCGTAAAGGTTTCGCCAGCCTCAAATTGATAACGCTGACCGGGGTGCAAAATCAGATTGTTTATAGTAGGGCTGCCATTGAGTAAGGTCAGGTGGAAGAGGTCGAGCTCGTTGTAGTTCATGGTAGGCGCATCGGCACCATTGCCACTAGGTATCCAAGGGATAATGCGGCTATTCCCCATCGGACTGCTCAGAATCACTCGATTGAAATTAATGACACCAGGCCCTTCCATCCAAATATCAACGACCGGATCAATAAGAATAAAGGTGGAGGTTCCAGCAATCATCGTCAGATTGCTTGCATGCAACCGTAGCGGCTGGATGATCTGCTCTGGGACATTCCCGCTAAAAGGATCAATTGTAGTACCACGAATGGTGATAATCGACCCCGCTAAGTCTAGCGTTCTGTTATTATTTGTACGGCTTTCAAAGTATTTGCAATCAATGTTTTGGCCATTGGTCTGTAAGTTGCCTTCGTTTAATACAAAAGCACTGTCTACGGTAATCCCACTGTTGAGTAACCAGGTAGCAGTACCATCAAAGAAGACGTCTTGCCCAGCTGGATGAGTACCGTAGCTGATGGTGTTGGTGGGCAAGGTGCCGGTAAAAACCGTTTGGCCAGTAAATGAAAAAGTCATGGTCGGAATCAAATCCAGCGAACCATAAATGTTCAAGGTTACATTGGTACCTCCAATAAAAGTGGGGTTGTTGGTCGCTCCCAGCCAGGTCATGTTGCGACAAAAAATGATGTCGGTATTCATGGTTACCGTTTGCCCGGGTGCAGTGAAGGAGTTTCCATCAAAGAAAATATCATCATCTGCAGTAGGTGCTTGCGAGTGCGTAATGGCACCTCCCGAGCTGGTCGCCCAATGACTAATATCTGACCAGTTGCCACTTCCGCCGATCCAAAAATAATCGGCAGCAAGAAGGACACTAAGGTTACTGAGTGTGAAAATGAATAGAAAAAGGAAGCTTTTGGGGAAACGCATGTTTTAGGCTTTTTTGAACAGCCCAAATTTACGGTATTTTTTTTGAGCTATTCTTGGTTGCTTAAAAGAGGGAATTGTTACCAGTATTTCTATGTTATTCGGAGCGAGGGGCTTATGTTTATTGCTTTTTACATTTCTGGACAGGCAACAAAGAAGCATTACGTCAGGTAAAGAGACAGGTTTTTTATTGCAATAGTTTAAGGTCATCCCGATTTAGGCAAGCGCCGTGCACCTTCGCCCACTGTGCGCTATGCATCCATCGGCTAAGGCGCACGGCGGATATGAGCTAGCCAGTAGGTAGGAAGGAAATTATGGGTTTATTCCAGAAGCAATTAGTGCGCTTAATATTGCAATCATACTTAAAATAATACCAAGCCACATTCCTTTCTTATTCATAAGCTCTGAGCTACTTGGCAATCTACTTCTGTACCACATGTACGTGACAAACATCACAGTAAAACCAGGTGCAGTAATCATTATCTTATGAGAACTTGTTAACCATTCTATCCAGTGTCTATTATTGAAGGCTATATCAATAGCAGCCAAGAAAGAGGTTAAAGTTACACCGAAAATTAAAGGGGGCATTATAGGGGAATCCATTTCACCAGCGTAGAAATGATTATAAAATTTATGAATATTGACCAGATATTTTCTAAACATAATACATCGAGATACTGCATGTGGGGTGGCGAACAAGTCGGATAGCTAATCAGTAGGCTGGAAAGAAAGCGTCTTTATGTATGCTTCGAAATACTTGAGTAACATCTCTTTTGAACGTTCCTCATTATTTTCGTTTTTCTGTAATATATATGAAGACCAATTAGCGCTAAATCTCCGACCTTCTTCCTGCATTAACCATTCATTAAAGCTCAAAGTTTCAGGTGCTGAAAAGTGATTAATACTCAGTTCATATCCGATGAAAAAGTTTACTAAGCTACTATAGCTGTCGTCATTGTAGAGTAGCATAGTGGCTCTGTTGTTTAACAGAAAGAATAGTTGATTCAATTGAGATCTCATTTTATTTATTTATTGGGAAAAATCAAAAAAACACACATGATTTAACCATTTAATACGCCAACTACTAACACCCCTATGTTGGTAGTTCTTTAAAGACTCGGAAATCTTCCAACCCCAACAATAAGCACAATATCAAGTGATTCTTTTTGATTTTTGCTCTCTGTGGGGATGATTAAGCCCATTTTATACTTATGCTTTTTACGGAGATTTAATTGAGGAGATATCCAACAGGAAAGTGGCTTGTCCGGATTACGGTTAAAAGAAATATAGCTGAAAAAATTCTCTTTTGTAAGATCTAATCTTGCCAATTCTTCCCCTGAGGTCAAATCAGTAAGCGTAAATTTCATTCCATCAAGTAAATTTATGATCTGATGCTTTTGCATATTAAATATGGAATCTACTCTCACCTGCTCAAGGTTTGGGAAGTAAAGCCTTACTTCATATTTATCAGAAGAAAACTGTGGTACGAATTTTTCGCAAACCAGTATTGGGGTGTCATCGATAGGTAGATGGTATACTTTGTCAAGTTTGCGTAAGCCCCAATTACCCTTGTCTAAATGAGATGGCGTTTTGTGACATGCAGAGAAAATCAGGATTAGGACAGCTCCTACAAGGCTTTTTTTCATATTTATAGTATCACCATTTGAGTCATGGCTAGGTTGTTCTACCTCTTTCTGTAGAAATATTTTCCTCATTTGTAAAATTCTTACTTATTTTTTTTGACCTAGTACATTGTACACTTCCAGCTGGTAGAGCAGGCTTGGTGATTATAAACCGCTTAAGTCAAGTAAGGGGAGTGATAGTAAGATCAATAATGAAGTTATTACTATCACTACCGATTTGTTACTGATTTTCCGAAGGAACAGAAAAATGAGTAACGCTTCAACTGTAAGAAAAAACATCTTAAAAATCACACCGCTCGCAAAGGGCCAAAACTCTTGCGCAACTAAATAAACGAGGTGATTGAACTCACCGGTTCTTCCATTAAATGAGAAGATTAGCCCAAAAATATTTACAATAGAAAACAGTAAAGCTGCTGCAATAGAAAGCAGATTGTTTTTTATTATTGTTTGGTTGGGTCTCATAGTTCCACGATTTTGCCTTACTTAGCAACCTCCGCAAAACGGATTTTTACGTACACTCTGCTGTAGGCAAAGTCAACGCCGAATTGAATTTGAATAAAGACATCATTCCAGCACACAATCCATTACCGCACCTTCACCAATTGATCCACTACCAAAACATGCCCTTCCAAATCTTTGATCCGTAAGAAATAAATACCCGTAACCCAGTTTTCTGTAGAAATACTTTCCTCATTTGTAAAAATCTTGCTTATTGTTTTTTGGCCTAAAGCATTGTACACTTCCAGCTGGTAGCGGGCCGGAGAATCGTTAATTTTTACCGTGAAGTTGTCATTGAAAGGGTTGGGGTAGATGGTCCAAGCGTCGTTTTCTAGAAGGTATTCGGCATCGTTAACCATACAGTTTGGATCATCGCTGGGGAGGATTTCTAGCGTGATGGTGGTATCTGTAAGGCAGCCCAGGTTATCTTCAATGGTAAATTGCAAGGTCGTCAGACCAATATCTTGAGGGAGTATAAGGATACTGTCTAAATTTTGAAAAAGGATATCATCGCTATTTTCCCAATACCAAGTGGCGGCGCTTACAATTTCTTCTCCATTTGCTTCAATTTCGCCTTCTACATTGATTCCCCAAGAGAAGATGACGCCATTATCCAGGCCTAGATTATCTGTTACTCTTATCTTCCATTCTCCATTTAATGGACAACCTTGCAAATCGTTGAAGCTATCTTCAGGCTCGTAGCTTCCGGCCGGGAAGTAAGTGTCCGTATAGGTGTAAATGGTGCCATCAATATAACTGGGAACCGTGGTGTAAGAATAGGTCGGGGCGTTGACATCAAACTCGATCAAGGTGCCATTGGCACTTTCTGGAACGAAGGTGTATCGATAGGGGATACCTAAAGTAGTATCGGAGGATACACCGTCAACAGGATTGTTAGCAAAAGGCTCTCCAAAATTAGTGCTCCCTGTGCCGCTTGGATAATCAAGTAAGAAAATACTACTCCCGTTAGGGCAAATCAGCTCGATATCTAAATCTCCGGAGTAAGAATGTTCCAGGTTCATCCAGAGGCTGTCTATTGGATTTTCTTCACTGACCGTAGCGCCTGCCGGAAATTGATTAAAAGTAATTACAGATTCATATTGCTCGCCAGATCCATCGGGGAGTAATAGCGTATCACCAAGTGCTCCCGCACTGTAAGTAACCAAGGTAGAAGGCAAAAGGGTGAAGCCAGGAATATTGTTCAATGAATCAAGCAAGGTGTACAATAGAATAGTATCGCCCCAGCAATAGCTGTCTTGCAGCAATTCGCTGGCTGCAAGGCTAATTCCCGGAGATACCCTGACAAAGCGGAAAGGAATATTTACGGTAGGACAGCCCATCGCATCGGTAATGTCGAGTTGTACTAAGTAAAATCCAGGCTCGGTAAAGACCTTCTCAACCTGGGGGCTGTTATTAAAGGTTCCGTCACCAAACTGCCAGTTAACGGTGCTGGTCGCCAAATCTTGAGGATAAACAAGCCCGTTCTGAGGAAAAATGGCTTGTGCATCAAAGTGTACGGTGTCTCCGGGACATATATCAATAAAAGGGGTATTCGATATCGCAGGGGGCATACTCGCTATGTCTGCTATTATGGGCTGGCAAGAGGATAAGCAGGCAATTGTAGCTTCCCAACCATCGCTTTCTCCTTCATCATCACTGCTAAATTCAACGTAAATACAACCGGTCAAATTAGCGGCTGTCGCTTGCACGGAAAAGGGAATACCTGCATGAATACTCACCGGTGGGGTGATCAATGGCGCTGAGGCATCGTTGCCGTCATAAAAACGCAGGGTATCGCCAGGTAGCAACTGGATGCTAGAAAACTGCACTAAGCTATGAGTGCTTCCTGTGCCATCACTGCAAATCAAGGTAGAGAGGGTAGTGTTAGCTTCGTAATCATCGTCTCCTCCTGGGTCAAAAAACACGCCGCCACAATCCGTTATGGGACTGCCGTCCATGATGTAATCTTGGGCGATGATAGGGGAATAAATGCCTAGAAAAAGAAACAGAGCAGAGAGAAAAACTTTGAGAGTGCGCATGTTTTGGTGTTTTAGTAAGGAACAATTTACTAAAATAGGTATTCGACTAAACATTAAGGTAAGTAAAGCCAAATAAAATGCTTCTCAATACTTATGGATTTAAAAGGATAGAAAACTGATCGAACGGATTTAACAGATTATCACGGCTTATTTAATGAAAAATATGTGTTGATCTGTTAAATCCGTTGGATCCGCGTTCTATTTAGGTTATTAATAAACTTCGGTGTATTTGCTCTAATATAAGATAGGAAATTACACCTTGCTAAATGAAATTGGCTTACTCCAACTCCACCACCAAATCATCCTGCTGTACCAGCGTCTTTTCTTTCAAGTGAACCTTCTTCACGGTACCGGCTACGGGCGAAGTAATGGTACTCTCCATTTTCATCGCTTCAATGATGAATAGAGGAGCATTTTCTTTGATTTCCTGTCCTTCCTTTACCAGTATCTTGCTGAGGTTTCCTTGCAGTGGTACACCGATTTCTTTATCACCGCTCGCTTTACGATTCATTACGCGTTCAACTTTTAGATTGCGGTCGCGAAGCTGTACAGATCGAGTCTGTCCATTTAAAGTGAAGAATACCAGTCGGTTACCTAGGTCATCAGCAGCGGTGCTGTTGAGGTACCTGATCATGATGGTTTTACCCGGAGCGATGGTCACCATGATTTCTTCATTAGGTTTTAAACCATAAAAGAAAGCAGGACTAGGCAAGTTACTGATTTCGCCAAATTCTTCGCGGAAGTCGGAGTAATCTTGATAAACCTTGGGGTAAAGCAGATAGGAAAGCAAATCTTTGATCCCTAAATCTTTGCCGAAAGCCTTTTGGAAAGTCTTGAGTTCCTTGTCAAAATCAATGGGCTCCATGTGAGCATTAGGACGCTCGGTGTAAGGGGCTTCTTCCTTGAGGACCAGCTGTTGAATTTCTTTGGGAAATCCTCCGTTTATCTGACCCAAATCTCCACGCATAAGTGCTTTTACACTGTCAGGGAAGGCCAGCTTGTTGCCTCTTTCGAGAACATCTTCCTTTGTGAGGTCGTTGCTGGTCATAAACATGGCCATATCTCCCACAACCTTAGAGGAAGGCGTTACCTTGATTAAGCCACCAAAGAGGTCATTAGCCGCTTGGTAATTGGCTTTGATGGTCTCAAACTGTTCTTCCAATCCCAATCCCCGGGCTTGTGGCCGCAGGTTCGAGTATTGTCCACCGGGGATTTCGTGCTCGTAAACGCTGGCAGTACCGGCGCGTAATTCCGTCTCGAAAGGATAGTAGTAAGCCCGCACGCTTTCCCAGTAAGCACTGTAAGCATTTAGCGAAGGCAAGTCAATCTTATTCTCCCGTTCATGGCCTTGCATCATCGCTACCACTGAATTGAAGTTCGGCTGCGAGGTGAGCCCAGAAAGGGCACTTATTGATACATCCACCACATCTACGCCGGCCTCGATTGCTTTCAAATAGGTCGCCGCCTGGATGCTACTGGTATCGTGGGTGTGCAAGTGAATCGGCGTGTCGACGGTTTCTTTTAATTTACTAACCAAAAGCTCCGCCGCAAGTGGTTTCAATAGCCCCGCCATGTCCTTAATGGCGATGATATGAGCCCCGTGATCCTCCAGCTCCTTGGCCATGTCCAGGTAATACTGAAGGGTGAATTTAGTCTTTGTAGGGTCGGTAATGTCCCCGGAATAACAGATACAGGCTTCCGCCAAACTGTTGGTGTTTTCTCTTACGGTCTTAATACTGGTGGCCATATTGTCGACCCAGTTGAGGGAGTCGAAAATGCGGAAAATATCAACACCAGTTTCGGCAGCTTCTTCAATAAAGCGAATAACCAAATTGTCTGGATAAGCAGTATAGCCTACTGCGTTTGATCCGCGTAGTAGCATCTGCAACAGCACGTTAGGCATTGCTTTACGCAGCTGAGCGAGTCGTTTCCAAGGGTCTTCCTTGAGGAAACGCATGGCCACATCAAAAGTAGCCCCGCCCCATACTTCCATACTGAATACATCAGCACCGTGTTTTTGGGCAAAGCTTTCAGCAACTTGGAGCATATCAAACGTACGCATGCGCGTAGCAAGCAAACTCTGATGCCCATCACGGAAAGTAGTATCCGTGTAATGAATTTTTGAGTCGGCCTTTAGGTCTGCGACAAAACCTTCGCGGCCTAATTGCGTGAGGCGATCTTTACTGCCTTGGGGGAATGGATTTTCTTTTACAAAAGCAGGCACCTGAGGTTTTAGGAAAACCTTCGTTTTGTCGTGGTATTTAACGTCAGCATTACCGTTGATATTAACCTCTGCCAGATAGCTCACTAATTTGGTGCCGCGGTCTTTCCAGTTAGGCGTTTTTAGGAGCTCGGGGTGGGCAGGGATAAAACCTACCGTCGCCTGTCCTTTCTTGAAAGTTGGATTTTGCAAAAGGTTTAACAGGAACCCAATGTTGGTTTTTACACCACGAATACGGAATTCACGTAACGCACGGTGAAGGCGTTCACTGGCTCCTTCAAGGGTTCTTCCCCAAGCGGTAACCTTTACGAGCATGGAGTCAAAATAGGGGCTGATCTTAGCACCAGGGAACGCACTACCTGCATCGAGGCGGATACCCATACCAGAGGCTGATCGATAGGCGATTAAGGTGCCATAATCTGGCTTAAAGCCATTCTGAGGATCTTCTGTCGTTACACGGCACTGAATAGCAAAACCATTGATTTTTACATCGTCCTGGTTTCTGATAAAGATCGTCTTATGTGCCAGAGGATAACCCATGGTAATAAGGATCTGAGACCGCACTAGATCAATACCTGTAATCTCTTCTGTAATGGTATGCTCTACCTGAATCCGGGGGTTTACCTCAATGAAATAGATATTTTCCTCCTTGTCTACCAAGAACTCTACGGTCCCGGCACAGCTGTAATTAACTTCCTTGCCAAGGCGAATGGCATATTCGTAAAGCTTCTCCCTCGTTTCCTTTTTCAGGGTGATACTTGGTGCAACTTCAACAACTTTTTGGAACCTGCGTTGCACAGAGCAGTCGCGTTCGTAAAGGTGTACAATATTGCCCTGTTGGTCTCCAAGGATCTGAACCTCAATGTGTTTGGGTTCTTCAATGTATTTTTCAAGAAAGACAGTATCATCTCCAAATGCAGTCTTAGCTTCTCCTTTTGCTTCGTGGTACTCCGTTACCAGTTGTTCATCATTGCGAACGACACGCATACCGCGCCCGCCACCACCAGAGGCGGCTTTGATCATAATGGGGTAACCTATTCTCTGAGCTTCGGCCAGTGCAATTTCGGCATTGTCAAGATCCTGCTGAGAATCTTCAATGAGTGGTACATCTACTGCCCGAGCAAGTACTTTGGCCGCCATCTTATCCCCGAGACGTTCCATAGCCTCTGGGCTGGGCCCTACAAAAGCAATGCCTTCTTCCCGACAGCGGCGGGCAAAATCAACATTTTCACTGAGGAAACCATAGCCTGGATGGATGGCATCAACGCCTTTTTCTTTAGCCAGTTTGATAATCGCCTCTATGTCGAGATAAGGCTTTAGAGGCTCATCATCCGGCCCAATTTGATAAGCTTCATCAGCTTTATACCTGTGTAGGCTATAACGGTCCTCAAAGGTATACATGGCCATAGTCCGCAACTTCAACTCGGAGGCTGCACGGAGAATACGGATAGCAATTTCGCCCCGATTGGCGACAAGAATTTTTTTGAACCTTTGGATCTTTTTGGGCATGGGGACAGTTGATTTTTTAGTATATGGTTCGGCTAAGGATTAGAAAAAGCGACACAAAAGTACTTTACGCTAGAGCGAAAGCCCTTTGTCGCCATCATAGCAGCAACCAGCAAGTAATATAACCTGTATCGATAAAATTGTGAAGTCTGAATTTTGCGTTTCTACGAAAGCTATCAAGATAGGCTTTAGTATCCGTAGCGCCAACCGGTGAATTTTCCTTCCAGATAATCAACTTGTTGTACATCTCCCAGTCGGAAACGAACAGGCATTTTTGTAGCCTGCTCCAGTTTTACCTCCAATCGGCAAAAGAAAGCCAAGTCTGCTGCCGAATAGCAATTAGGTTGTTGTTCGAGCGCTAAGGAGGAACTGCTTAGCGTCAAAGGAGATAAGTAAGAAGGTGCTGTTGATACATCTGAAGAAGAAGGGAGTCCAACAGGGAATATTTTGATAAAAGAAGAAAGGGGAGTAGTAGACTCTATCTTTTCTTGCAGTAAGAGTATTGGCTGCTCAATAGCTTCCTTTGTTTGTCCAAACAAGGAATTACAAGCTAGTAGCATGAACCCAAAACCAATCAATAAATATTTGTTCATGCGGCGGTAGCTTTTTAAAAGTCAGGTTTGCTGTGTCTATTCAAAGAAAATCAGTGTTCTATCGTACCCCTATCCTTTCTTCGTTCCAGCGTACAATTCGAATTTGTGAAATTTACAAGGAATTTGACTGTTCAACAAATGAATCTTGCGGGAAGGTCGCAGTCCGACACTTTTTATAGCCCTTAAATTACCAGAAAGTATCCAAGCTTGGTAACCGGTAAAATCTGTCTTTAGTTTATCTCCGATTTCACTGTAAAGGCCATTGATGTCTTCCGGATCAATTCTCAAACCATACGGAGGGTTGGTGACTACCGTTCCAGGCCCCTCGGGAGGGAGGAATCTCTGAAAACTACTACGTTTCACCCTAATAAAAGAGCCAAGATTAGCTGCATTGATATTGTTCTCTGCTATTCTGATGGCTTTGAAATCCTTGTCGCAACCAAGAATTGGAATATCGTAAGGTTGGCGTTGTGCCCGAGCTTCCATTTTTATTTCTTTCCAAAGACCAGGTGAGAAGTCCTGCCAGTTTTGGAAAGCAAAATCTCGGTACATTCCTGGAGCTTGGCGAGCAGCAAACATCGCAGCTTCGATGAGAATAGTACCAGACCCACACATCATATCTACAAAGGGCTGATCAGCTTTCCAACCCGATAGTTGGACCATTCCTGCTGCCAGTACCTCATTTAATGGAGCTGCACCACCATCGGTACGGTAACCACGCCGGTGTAGGCCATCGCCTGAACTGTCTAGCGAAAGGGTCGCCTCATTACGGCTGTCTAAGTGCAGATTGAACCGGATATCCGGCGATTTGGGATTTACGCTTGGGCGTTTTCCAGTCTTGTCACGAAACCAATCTGCAATAGCATCTTTGGTTTTTAGTGCCAAATACTGACTGTGAGTCATCTGGTGAGATTGGGTAACTGCTTGGATGGCAAAGGTTTGGTGCAGTTGCAAATACTTTGACCAATCTACTTCCCTTAATGCATCGTAAAGCCCCTGCTCATTTGGAGCGTGGAACTGCTTGATAGGGATTAAGATTCGTACGCCACAACGCAACCATAGGTTTGCTCTGTAGAGCAACGCCTGATCTCCTTCACAAGTAACGGCCCTTTTAAGAACCGTAATATTTTTTGCTCCTAAGCTTCGTAGTTCTTCAGCAAGAACATCTTCAAGCCCGGCCAGTGTTTTTACCAACATTTCCATTCTGCAAAGGTGCTGAGAAATTTGGCAAAAAAGAGAATTCTATGGCTTTTTCTTACGCTTAATCTTTAGGGACAAGGGTTCTTAGTCCATCAACAAGACATCTCCTTCTATGATGATCGTCTCTCCATTCTGTAAACGCAATTCTGCCCAGTAAACAAAGATGGCTTTGTTAAGACGTTTCCCTCTTGTTTTGCCATCCCAACCTTGTGACGGATCATTGACCTGGAAATTTTGATTTACAAAAACCAAGCCACCCCAGCGGTCAAAAATATTCAGAGATACTACTTCTGTGATTTGCTGCGGATCGCCATAAATGAAGAAGCGATCGTTGTTTCCATCGACATTATTAGGCGAAAATACATTGGGAACATAGACGGGGACCGTTTCGTCGACAAGTAACAGGATTTTTGCTTTTGAGCTGCAATCATTAACATCCGTCACGAACAATTCAAGGAAGGTGGTCTGTTGTGCAGTGAAAACAGGGTTTAGACAATCTGTACAGCTTAATTGTGGATCGTTGCTCCACTGGATACTAGCGATTTGATCAATAGCTTGGTCAAAAAGAGGTTCCAGTGTGTATTGTTCTCCCAGCTTTAACTCTACTTGTTCCTCTAACAGAATATTGATACCCGTAGCTTGACTAATACTGGTTACAGCAAAGACTTCGCAACCATTGATGTCTTGTACAACGAGGTCGTAAGTACCAGTAGGCAGGTTCAGAAACACAGGGGTACTCACAAAGTTATTACCGTCATCAATACTATACAAATATGGAGGGCTGCCGTTGCTTACTTCATCAAATACAATGCTGCCGGTTTCTTCACCACAGGCGATATTATTGGTAATGAGAGTTTCTATACTGGGTTCTTCAATAACAACATTAAAAACGTCACTAGACTGGCAATCATTATCAGTATTGGTGACAACAAGCTCGTAGGCACCAGGAGTGCTTGTCGTGAAATTATTTAGAACTCCTTCAGCTACAGTGGAGCCTGCAGCGTCAAGAATAGTATAAATAATGTTGGCTCCTTGACTTGAGTTACTGAGATCGATCACAGTGTTGCCTGTAAAGCAATCAAGAATGTTTATCGCCGGGCCTGCTTCAGCAGTGGGGGCATCTTGATCAAGGGAAACATTCACAATATCGCTAGCAGTACAGCCATTGAGCGTGTCAATAACATTGAGTTGAAAGTTGCCAATTGAGTTGGTGGTCAGTTGCCAGTTACCGGTATTTATTGGTGTGCCATCGGGGCTTACCCAGGTCGGTACCCAATTGATGGGGCCTTCTTCACCTTGTAAATTGGCGTTTATATCAAGGCAACCTATACTTACATCATCGCCGGCATTGGCATCTGGTGTAGTAAAGTTGGCGCTTATGTTGATATTTGTTTCGTTGGTACAATCATTATCGTTGTTAATCAAGCTTAAGGTATAAGTACCTTCTTGATCGACCATTAGGTCCGCATTACTGCTTAATAATACCTGACTTTCATCGTACCAGCTAAAGGAAAGGCTTCCGAGGGAATTACTGTTTCCAGTGATAATAATACTAGGCTGGTAACAATTGATGAGGGTATCATTAAGCGGTTCGAAAACCGGTACTTCTCGTTGCTCTACAACCATTGTTTGCAAGGTGTCAGCACAGCCATTACTCTGATCGGTCGTGATAAGAGAATAATTTCCAGCTAAAACAACAGCAACATCAGCTAGGTCGGAAGGACTGACTATACCACTTCCCGGGCCATTCCACTGATAGGAATAATTACCTGGGCCATTGCTGATATTAGAATTAATATCAATGGTGTCAATGCTACAAGTAAGTGTGTCTGGTAGGTTGAAATTCACAATAGGAGCAATCGTATCTATGCCTACATCAAAGAGAATTGTACTTCTACAGCCATTCGCTTCATCCCTGATGGTGAGAGAATAGCCTCCGGCTTGGTCTACCGTTTGTTCCCATGTTGTACTGGGCAAAATGTCGCCCATCGCATTCCTCCAAATAGGGGTGTAGTTTGCAGGGCCAGAGCTAGTGCTCAAGGTTACGGTCTCATTATTACAGTCAATATCGCCTGGTAAATCTGGTATGACTCTTGGTGCCAAAGTATCTATTGCGACCTGAAAATGAGTCGTTTGAGTACATCCGTTATCTGCATCTGAAAGCGTAATAAGGTAAGTGCCTGGTGTGTCAACTTGAGCATTAGCCGTTTGGCTAATCGTCATGCCCGATGGGTTTTCCCAGTTGAAACTGAGGTTTCCTGTATCAGGGCTTGTTGCTGTAAGGTTTAGTGTGGGAAAGAAACAGTTCAAAAGCGTATCAGGAATAGGATCAATGGTCAGCGATGACAAATCTTCGAATACTGTGCTGAGTAAGGTGTCTCTACAGCCATTCGTGATATCTTCTGCGATGAGTTGATAATCACCTGGTTCGAGTACGATTATATCCTCGACTTGTGAACTTCCATTGATTCCTCCGATGGGCCCATCCCATTGAAAGCTGTAGTTCCCTGATCCATTGAGGCTGTTTATATCGATAGCTACCTGGTTAAGGTCACAATCCAATGTATCTGGTAAATTGGCAAGCATAATCTCAGGAGCAATAAAATCTCCAGTAATGATGATCGTATCCCTGCCTGTACAGGATGTACCATTTTGGGTCGCGACTAATACATAAGTATCAGGTGTGGATACCGACAGCGTAGGCGAATTCGTAAGTAATGAACTACCGTTGATGTCTTCCCAATTGAGGGTCCAGTCTGGATCAGGATTGATAGCAGACAATTGAACAGTATCCTGTATACAACTAAGGCTGGTTGCCCCGCCAATCATTGGATTTAGATCGAAAGAATGAACATCCACCTGTATACTCATTGCGGCCGAGCAATTATTGTCATTGTCAAGAATACTCAAGGTGTAAGTGTCTGGTGTCGTCACACTTAGCATAAGAGGGTCGGGAGCTGCTATAATCGTATTGGCGGCGTCTGTCCATTGATAAGAATAGTTGCCATTCTGGCTTGAGTTGCTAGCGTCTAGCGTGATGAAAGATGTAGCACAGTCAAGGGAATCTATGGCATCAATGAGCACAACTGGAAGTATACTATCACCAATGATGGTCGTGGAGAGTGTGCTTAAACAATTATAGGCATCCGTAACACTGAGGGTATAGCTTCCACTTGTTAAGTTATCATTTAATGCATTCATATTGCCATCTGACCAAGCGTATACATAGGGTGTAGTCCCTCCACTAGCTTGCCCTTCAAGGCTTCCCAGAAGTTGGCAATCAGCAAAAAGATTGAGGGTGTCGATACTTACTTCGAGTAAATCCGGTTGATCTAGTGTAACGGAAATCGTATCCAAACAACCATTGCTATCATTAATAAAGGCATTATAGGTGCCAATATCCAGGTCATTTACAATTGCAGTATCTAATCCTACTTGATGGCTCCAAATATAGGTGTAAACGCCAGTACCCCCTGACGGGAACAACTCAATACCTCCATTGGCTGCTCCAAAGCAATCGATGGTATCCACCTGTGTGGTCGTCGTGATATCTACGACCAAGACTTGTGCTTCGCCATCTGTTGATCCAGTACAACCATCTGCACTTAAATTAGTGATTTCGTAAACTCCCGTGTTTACAATAGGTATTTGAAAAACGCCTTCTGATATATTGGTATAGGTCGTCGGAGAACCATTGGAAAGGAAATCGAAAGAAAAACTACTTCCATCCGTTAAGGTAATAGGTAAAGCTACGTTGGGCCGACCATCACAGAGAACAAAATTTCCATCCAATAAACCTGTCGGAGATTGAGCATGAACCATGTGGTACAAGGTGTCAGTAGCTCCGCATTCATCACTTATGACAAGCTGGATCGTATCATCCGCCATTGGAACGATATTGAATATAGAATCTTGGTCACCATTGGGCCATTGGTAACTAATATCGCCAGTGCCGCCTATAGGCAGCGCTACAAGCTCCAGACCATCACCTGAACAGACGCTGCCAGGGCCAAGGATGCTGCCTGTGAGTGGTTGTGTCTCAAGAATATAAATAGTTAATTCTGACTCGCTACAATCACAAGGGTTTCTTAGTTTGAGCGTGAACGTTTCAGTTCCTTCAATGATATTATCAGCAAAGAAGTCGATAACGACAGTGTCTGCAAATACGCCTGCAGGAATAACCACAGAATCAGGTAGAGCAGTATAATCCAGCCCTGCTGTTGCTGTGCTAGAGGGGAGCAGGGAATAGAATACAGTAAGATCATCAGTGAGCACTGAATCTCCTCTTGTAAAAATGATAGAAGTTGAGCCACAGCCTTCGTAGGAAGAGTCATTGCTTTGGCTAGGTCCTGTTACTTGACTTGCTACTCGAGAAGTAAGACCAGCAGCAAAACTATTGGCTTTGAGGAAAACAGCAGCATCCAATTGGTCATCAAAACCGCGATCACTTACCACGAGCTTGATGTGATAGGTTTCACAAGGAATTACCCTGGCTGAAGCGACCATCGGAACGGTAAAACCATCAAATGCAATGAAATCTGAAGCAGGGGCAGCTTGGTTTAAGCTACAACCCACTAGCCCAGGCGGTATATTGTTTTGATAGAAAACATTATTAAAAAAAGGGCTGATACTTCTTGCGGTAATAGCTTGGTTGGTACCAGGAACAATAGCAATATTGATACCATTGTTAGTGAAAGGGCCTGTTAGACCAGGGCCGTCAATGAAAAAACCAAATAAATCAATAAAGGAACTAAGGGAAAATTGGCAATATTCTTCAGAAGCAAAGACAAACTCAAAGGAGATGCTGTCCAACGTAGGTGTGAAATCAAACTCAAGGACAACGGGATCGAAAAAATTGGAATTAATATCCCCTTCCAACATGGATAAGGTCGCCAAATCAGGGTCGGTATTGGTAACGCCGTAACCGGTTGATAGTGTTTCTGCGTCTCCAAGATTGTGCCCAAGGTTAGGCCCCATGATTTCCTCTATATTTCCATTGGAGAGAATAATGCCTTCTGCAAAGCCTATGGAGGAGGAGCCATTCGTAAAAACGCCTGCCTGACCTACTTCACCACGAAGCTGAATATTAGAAACTTCGAAACATTCTCCTCCTCCTAGAAATACCTCTCGAATGAGATATTCACCATCTGTACTTGTCAATGCTGATATGGTATCAGACTGTCCATGCAATCGAGCACAAATGGCAAGAAGCATAGTTGGGAAAATAAGGAGTAACAAAGCCCTTGAGCTAGGGGGGTGGTTCATTTTGAAGTTGTGTTCCTAGGAGAATGCCGGTTACGAAATAACGAGTGGTATCCTTGAATAAGAATTATCCAAAGATAGTAGATTTGACGGGATGCACACTAAATAGTAACGGTAGGAATTCGACAATAAGGGTCGAATATTTTACAGATCAGGAAGGAGCACAATAGAGAAGTTCAGCCCAATAGTCATATTGCTATTGATGACTATTGGACTGAGATAATAAGCGTTTATTCGTACTTAAAAGGAAGTACTTTGCTATCTTTTACAGAAGAAAGTGTCATGAGTGTTTTCAAACGCTCAATTTCTTCAATTTGAGAGAGTGTCTTGAACAGTAATTTCTCGTAAGTAGGAATATCCTGACAAACGATTTTGATCAAGAAATCAGCGTCTCCTGTAATAATATAACACTCTACAATCTCTTCAATTCCCTTTATTTTTTCGAGAAAATGGTTGAGTGCGTTCTCCTTTTGCCAAGCCAGGGATACCAGTACAAAAGTTTTTACATTAAGCCCAATGGCTTGTGGGTTAACCTGAGCATGGTAGCTTTGAATGATCTCACTCTGTTCTAATTTCTTGACACGTTCAAGGGTTGGAGCAGGGGAAAGGCCAATTTTCTTGGAGAGGTCTAGGTTGGTTATTTTACTATTCTCCTGGAGGATCTTCAAGATTTTCAGATCGATTTTATCCAGTTTATCTGCCATTACAACTTTGTTATTCGTTAATCAAAAGAAAAAGCTAAGATAGGTAGCTTTGAAATAAATTACAATTTTTTCATAAAAAAGCCTATCAAAATTTTATTTAGAGCCTTTTTTGCAGGGGTGGACTTTAATAAAATTCGGTAATACTTTAATGAAAAAGAAACCCGTTGGCGGAGATAATCTCTACCAACGGGTTAATTAACGCTGAAAAACAACCATTATTATCTTATGGCCAAACACCAAAAGAAGTATAATCGCTGGCAATTTTATTAATTGCGTTAACAAATGCCGCTGTTCGTAAATCTTTAATATTACGTTTGCGCTTCTTGATTTCGCGAATTTGATGATAAGCTACAATCATGGTTTCTTCTAAACCACTGCGAACCAAGTCAATTTCATCAGCACCACGAGCAATCATGTTACGTTGTGCGGCATTTACTGTTTTACCAGTAAGTTCTTCCACAACATTGATGATGTTATTGTAGGTTTGCTGGTTGAATCGCTTATCCATTCTTCCGAAGCGCATGTGTGAAAGGTTTTTCAACCATTCAAAATAAGAAACAGTAACCCCTCCTGCATTAAGGTAAAGGTCAGGTAAAATCATTTTACCTGCTTCAACCATAATTTGTTGCGCTTCAGAAGTTACGGGACCATTTGCAGCTTCGGCAATGATTTTGGCCTTAATCCGTGCAGCATTCTCTTTGTTGATTTGATTCTCAAGTGCAGCTGGAACAAGAATATCACATTCAAATTCCATCACTTCTCTACGGCGTTCTTTCGGGAAAGACTTAGCACCTGGGTAGTTGAGAATAGATCCGGTTTCTGCCCGGAACTTTAGCAAATCATGAATATCAATACCGTCTTTCTTGTAAATGGCACCTTCAACCTCCGAGACACCTACGATTGAAATACCTCCTTCGTCTTGAGATATTTTGGCAGTGTAGGAGCCTACGTTTCCGAGGCCTTGGACAACCATTGTTTTACCTTCTGTGCCAGGGGTAATACCAAGCTTCTTCATATCTTCTGCAACAGAAAGAGCTTCACGTATACCGTAGTAGACGCCTCGTCCTGTAGCTTCTGTACGGCCTTGGATACCGTTTTGTGTAACAGGCTTACCCGTTACACACCCTGCTGCATTAATGTCCGTAGGGTTAAATGAACGGTAAGTGTCATAAATCCAAGACATTTCTCGGGGGCCAGTTCCGTAATCAGGTGCTGGAACATCAACCGATGGGCCAATAAAATTACGACGAACGAGCTCCGTGGTATACCGACGGGTAATTTTTTCCAGCTGGCCAGGAGTATATTCCCAAGGGTTAATTTTTACTCCGCCTTTTGCGCCACCAAAGGGTACATCTACGATGGCACATTTATAAGTCATCAAGGTTGCCAGGGCCATTACTTCTTCCTGGTTAACATGATTACTGTAACGAATACCACCTTTGGTTGGACTACGGTGGTGACTGTGTTGTACACGGTAAGCCTCAATTACTTTTACTTCACTTCCAAATTTTACAGGAAAATGAATTCGATAAACAGCATTACAGACTTTAATCTGTTGAAGTAACCCATCGGGTAAACCTGTGTGGGCTGCTGCGTTGTCAAAGTACTTTTGTACGCTTTCGTAAAATACGTCCGGCTTGTTATTAGCCATGGTCATTAATTTGATTTTCAATTTTGGTTAGTCTTCGGTCGAGAACGACCAAGAACAAAACAAGTCCAATAAATACGGCTACAATCACCGCTACTACTACGTACATTTTGCCCATGCTACGCATAAAGTCGGTTGAACCAGTCTGTGCAGCACCAGTGGTGAGGGTGAAAAATACTAGAAAAGCAGTAAGGATCCAGTTTGTAGCTTTCATAATGGATTATTTTGCGGGGGCTAAAGTCGATAAATTTTATAAATCTGCCGCTTTTTAGGGGCTTTCTTTTGCCTATTTGTGTGAACTATTTTTCATAATTGTCGTCCTCGTCCCATTTATCCCAAAGATATTCTTCTATCTGGGAAGCCCTGTAGAGTAGGCTGGCAACCCATGAGCTGACGAGTGTCCAGCCTATTACTGCTGGGTAAAATACCATTCGCATGGTGTTGTCAAGATCTTCTCCTCCTAGAGCAGGATTACCTCCGTTGCCGGGATGCAAGCTGTCAGTAAGACGAGGGAGTACATAAATTAGCGGGATCAGGGCGATGAATGCAAAGATGTTGTACACCGCAGAAATTCGTGCACGCTGCGCTTCGTCAGGAAAAGCACTGCGAAGTACGAAGTAAGCCATGTAAATCAAAAGCGCAATAAGTGTGGTAAACTGCTTGATATCCCAGCTCCAAAATTTCCCCCAAGTGTATTCGGCCCAGATAGCACCCGTCAATAACCCTAATCCGCCTAATAATAGTCCAACACTAGTGAGTGCCGAGGCCCAGTAATCATAGCGATTGTCTAACCGACGTAGGTATTTGATGCTATAAACCATGGCTGCAATAAAAATAATCATCATCGCTAACCATAAAGAAACGTGGAAATAGGTATTCCGGATAGTTTCTCCTAAAATATTCCGAAAAGGGAAGGTAATACCCTGCTTTTCGTGTAGCCCAGTCATCTTTTCATTGATCCACTGTTGCATGCCCTGATCAGGGTCTATGGAGTCTTGTGTGATAAGCACAGCATTGGGGCGGACAGAAGCACCATCAATAGGGTTGTCAATGACGAGGGCGAAATCTTGAACCCGTTGGCTACTAGGAAGATAATCGGGGATGTTGAATGCGACGCGAGCGTTCCGAGGACCTGTAACGTCAATGCTTTTTGCGGCGAGGCTGCGTTCGTTGTCCATTTTTAGCCACATCCGAAGGGTATCTTCTGCTTTGTCAAAATTGGTATTATAGCCTTCTATTTCTAGAATGAGCTCCTGTCCTGTTTTAGCAGAAGAAGGTGCCACCAGCGTAATGCCCGGTTTTAAAGGCACCAGCATACCTACGACAAAAACGTAAAGCAGAATTAGTACACCCAGTGCTTTCCACCAATATTGACGGATAAGTTTTTCCATAATGGTTTTCTGTTTGTTAATCTCGCCAGAGAAAGGGGTAAAGCAATATCGATACGCTTAGTAATACCAAATTTATGGCGACCAAGATAAGGATATCACTGGAAATGGAGGTGTCTTGAATTAGTCGTAGAGCATTAGCTCCAATTTTGACTAAAGTAAGGAGTATGGGGATAATTACTGGAAAACCCAAAATGGCCATTAACGTAGCGCTGTTTTGGGCTTTAGCTGATATTGCCGAGACAAAAGTAAAGGCGATTGATAACCCCATGCTACCCAGAAAAATAGCCAGAATAAATAAGCCTGTTTCCTTCACGGGGTTTCCTGTGAGCAATGCCAATGCACCCCAACTTAAAAGACTCAGCAAAAAGAGGAGGCTGGTATTGTAAATCATTTTTGCCAGCAACAACGCCAATGGGTGAACCAGGTTGTAGTAGTACAATTGCCGGCTTTGGCTCTCTTGTACAAAACTTTTGACAATGGCACTTACTGCCGCAAAAAGAATAATTACCCAGAAAATCGCGTTCCAGACCTTGGGCTGAATATCAATAAGGGCGGAATAAACCAAGACAATGGTGGCTAGCACGTACAGCACTATGCCACTAAGGGCATAACGAGTTCGCCATTCTAATATCCAGTCACGCCAAAGTAGGCGCATAGTCTGTTGTAACATATTCATCTAACCGCAAAGGTAACAAATCGTCATTTCTTAAGATGGTTGTTTGGTGCTGAATGGTTGATTTTTTACCTAAATATCGCAATAGACTGGAAGGTGGTACGATTGCGGCAGGTTTCTTAAAACAACTTCCATTTAAAACAACAGCTGATGTATATTTGCAAATCATTAAGCTTTAGATAGCTTCGGTAACAACTTTGAGAAATTACATGAATACCTACCACTTTATTAAATCTTTTCGTGCACTATCCCTAACGGCTTTTTGCTTCATGATGAGCTTGGGTATGTGTTGGGCAGAGGTCACTTATTACCAAACTAAAGCACTCGCTGGTGATGGCATCTATAGTATGCTCCGTCGCTATAAACTGGATGGGCATCGCTGCAATTTTGACCAATTTTATGAACTCAATAACCTCAATAAAAATACAGGCTTAAGGGTTGGTGAACTCTACTCCTTGCCTATTCAGGTATTTGATTTTGATGGCCGGACTATTCGCTCTACCATTGGCGAAAATGACTGGAATACTGCTGTGGAAATTCGAGATTATAACCGAGCGTTGGTGGAACTAGGCTTGTTAGAATCAAATTACGATAAGAGCCTCAAATTATTAGTGCCTTTCCATATTCAAAATTGTACAAACGAAACAGTCTCCATTGCCGCACCAGTAGCGACTGACCCAGAAGAGGAATCAGCAATAAATACTAGCACAGCCTCCGCCGAGGCAGATGGTGTATCCAGTAGCGGCGGGCGACGAATATTTCCAATATTTGGCCCTGAATATGCTTATACTCCTTTAGCCAGCACTAAGCTTAGGGGCAAAGTGTTTTATGTAGTAGGTGGGCATGGTGGCCCGGACCCAGGGGCCATTGGCCAGCGCGGAAACTATCGACTATGTGAAGACGAATACGCCTATGATGTTGCCCTGCGGCTTTGTAGAAACTTAATTGCACATGGTGCTACGGCATATATGATCAACAGAGACCCTAATGATGGTATCCGCAATGATAAATTTTTAGAATGCGATACAGACGAAGTCGTTTGGGGGGATATCCGCCAATCGTCTAATCAAAAAGTACGGTTAACCCAACGTTCTGATGTCATTAATGAACTCTACGAAAAACATCGCTTACAAGGAGTGACCGATCAAAAGGTAGTTGTTGTTCATGTTGACTCTCGTAGCCATAGCCAACGGACAGATTTGTTTTTCTATCATCATCCCTCCAGCGAAAGCGGCAGAGAGTTGGCTCGGCAGATGCAGCGTATTATGCGGCAAAAATACCGCCGGTATCGTGCAAATGGAGAATACCATGGAACGGTTACTGCTCGTGACCTCCACATGTTACGAGAATGCAAGCCAACCTCTGTGTATGTAGAGTTGGCCAATATTCGAAATACCCATGACCAGCAACGCATCATCATTCAACGAAATCGCGAATTGCTTGCCGATTGGATGCTAGAAGGGTTAATGAACGACAGTTCTAATTAGAATTTCGGACAAATAACCTTAAAGCGATCTTTGCTTGGGTGAACATAAATAAGGGAGAGTTCAAAGGCTCCACGAGAATTGTTCGCCGTTGAGAGGTCCGAAACAGTGACATCGTAGCTTAAGCCAAACTGCCAGCGTTCTACCTCCAAGATAGCACTGACAACCATGGCGTCAAGCCCTATGCCGCTTTCGGCTTGATTCGCTACTCTGCCCCAAAGGCCCGCTCTGATGGCTACCTCACGCCAATCACGGTTGCTATAACGTAGGTTCATTCCCCCAATGCCAAGGAAGGAAGGGCCCTGCCCCATAACTGCAATTGCTGGTAGAAGACTAGCTTCTCGGGTAAGGCTAACTTGACCTCCTGCCTGACCTACCCAACGACTATGTAGCATTTCACTTTGATCATCAAGGAAAGATACATTAGGCTCTGTAAGATGGTGAAGGGCACCTCCCAGGTAAAAGCTGTTGTCTTCATCAATAACGTTGTAGTAAAGCACGCCAGCATTGAACTCCATAAAGAGGTCCGTTTCCATCATGCTGAGTGCTTCACCATTAGAAGAAGCAAAATTAATGAAAGCGGTTTGGCTTCCAGGCATGACCTCGAATTGTTCCGTAAACCAAAGGTCATTCCAGTCGTAGGACCACTGGGCTATACCCAGTTGTGCACCACCAATCAAAAACTGACCAGAACCACGAGAACGGCCACTCCCAATATGTTTGAGATAAGAACCACTGAGGACCGCTCGCGATTGGCTAAATTGAGATTCTCCTACTTGGTCACGAAGAATAGCAATTCCCAGGCTGTAATAATCATCACGGCCAACCGGGCGACGGCCTTCAAATGAGGCTGCAATACTCTTGTATGCCTGGTTACCCAATACAGCATAGTTTTGTGTCCGATAATTGGCTGTAAACCGGTATTCTCCGGGGAAAACACCAGTAAGCGCGGGGTTCATCTGTAGAGGAGAAGAATAAAACTGGCTAAAATGGGCATCTTGTGCACTAAGCGCTATAGGAGCCAGAAGACTTAATCCAATAAGAAAAAGAAATGTATATAAGGTAGAGTTGATTTTCATGCTAAAGGTTTTGTAACCCGGGCAGCGGCTTGTATGCTGCTGCCCGGATAAATGGAATGACAGAATTACTTAACGGATAAGGGTGGTTTGGCCTCTCAGAATTTCTTCTGTTCCGTCTTCATGGAGTACTGTAAGTGACCAAACAAATACACCACCATTGAGCGGTTCTCCCCGGTAACTTCCATCCCAGCCTTTATTTGGGGTGTTTACTGGGAAATCTTCTTCAGCGTAGAGCATTTCACCCCAGCGATCAAAGATTTGGAATAAGATAACCTGAGTACCTGGCCTGCCATGTACTAGAAGTAAATCATTGATACCATCACCGTTTGGTGTGAAACCAGTAGGTACAACAGCCAATTTGGGCTTGTCTACAAAGACTCTCAACAGGTCAGTGTCTTCACAGCCATTTTCATCAATAGCGTAGAGTTCGTAATCAATAGTTGATTCTGGAGATGCAAAAGGATATTGGCATTCTTTACAACTTAATGTGCCTTCGTAAGGAGCATACCAGACATATTCAACATCACCTTGGGCGTTGGTCGTTGTTCCCGCTAGCTCTATACTGTCTCCGAAAACAATTTCGAGATCTGGCCCTGCATCTACAATGAATTCTCCTGGCTCAACAACCGTTGCGTTAGTCAAAAATTGACAACCATTGGCATCTTCAATAAAGATGTTATAATCACCACCGAACAAGCCTATTAATACATTGCTGCCAATGTAATTTTGATTGTCAAGACTAAAACGGAATGGCGGAGTACCTCCTTCTGTATTAATAGTAAGCATTCCATCACGCTCACCATAACAACTAACATCCTGACTATCAATCGTCGCTATTAATGCTACTGGTTGGTCGATCGTCGCTGTACGAATATCTTCACAGCCGTTAGCATCTGTGATCGTAATTTCATAATCGCCCGCAATAAGATTATCAAGGGATGAAGCAGTGGAACCACTTGGCCAGCTGTAGTTATAACCGGGTATTCCTCCGGTTACGCTAATGCCAATTGAGCCATCATTGTATCCAAAACATTCATTGTCCTTAATGCTAAAAGCAACGGACAAGCCAGTAGGCTCATCTACAATCTCTGAGAGTGTAGTCTCACAGCCTTCTTCATCACGCACCGTCACAGTATAGGTACCTGCAGGAATATCGTCAATTTGAGCAGTGGTTTGGTTACCTCCAGCAGGCCCCCATTGGAAGGTGAAATCACCGCCATTAGGACCACTAGGATTGATAACTTCGATGGAGCCATCATTATAGCCATTACAGCTAGGTTCTGCAACCATAAATCCGAAATCAACAGCTTCAGGGTCCATAAGGAAACGATCTTGTGAGGCTGAACATCCTTGCGCATCAGTAACGGTAACGGAGTACAGAATACCTCCGGGAACGTCGATCCGAACTAGGCTATTGGTACCATCCTCCCATTCATAGCTGTAGTCGGTTTCGGACATTCCTACGCCGCCCATAATCTGGTTAATTCCTACGCCTCCATCACTGTACCCATTACAAGTAGGGCGCTCGGCAATAAAATTGAAGGTAATGGGGGCCAATTCTGCGACAGTGGTTGCAGCAACAACCTGACAACCGAGGTTATCCGTAACTGTTACATCGTAAGCGCCTACCGCAAGATCTGTTGCAGTAGCATCACTTTGTCCATCGCTCCAAGCGTAGGTGTAAGAACCACCGCCACCACCAGCAATGACCACCGTTTCACTTTCATTGAGCCCTGCACAGCTTTGTAGTGTTTGGGCTGCATCAGCGTATAGACTATCAGGGGTGTTGATGGTGAACGAAGACATAATTTCACAACCCAGTGCATCCATGACAGTGTAGTCGTAATCACCAGCTGTCAAATTTCCAATTGTGGGGTCGGCATAAGTCATGCCGTCAATCAGAATGCTGAAAGGTGCTTCTCCTGCATCAATATTTATCACTGCTTCTCCATCAGAAAATCCAAAGCAACTTACATCTGTTAAGACAGGTAAGGAAATCTCTAAATCACAGAAAGAAGAGGTGCAGGTGCTAGATCCAAGTGGAACAATACAGTTGTTATTGGTGCCATTGAAAAATGCACGAACTTCTATGGTCACTTCGTCGCCATTGTTTAAACCTTGAACCAATAATTCAAGATCAGTAATAGGCCCCATCCAACCTTGAGGACCACTTGGCAATATTAGGTTGTATTCGTATTCTGTGACACCAGGTATTGGTAGCCAACTGAATAGTAAATCGCCACCCTGCTCGTCGCAAGAAACGATAGGAGCAGGAACATCTTCTATTACGGCAACAAGTACACTGTCAATAACGCTACAGCCGTATTCATCTTCTATCAATATCTCATACAAGGTACTGGAGGATGGGCTGGCAACAGGAGTCGGGCAATCCGTACAGTTGAGCCCGCCACTTGGCGTCCAAGTGTAAGTATATTCGTTCTCATTGTTAAAGGTGATCGACCATTCTAAAAGTTCTCCAAATTGGAGTGGTCCAAAGGCATCTGTAATCAATAGTTCCCATTCTCCGTTTATAGGAGAACCTATGAGGCTGTTCCAGTTGCCTTCAGGCTGGAATTCACCTGTGTAAGGTGGAGTTCCAGCATTAATGGAAACAAGAGCTGATGGAGAAAAGCAGGTGTTGATAAAGCCTTGATTAGATCCACCGCCATTGGCAGTTGATAGGGGAACAATACTCCCGTCAGGTGCCTCTAGGCTAACGTTTACATCCGCAGCAAAGTCTGTAGTTAGACTAAAACATACCGATTCAATATCCGATAGTGGATTCGTTATAAGAATAGGGTTTATACTGTTGACATTGAGTGGACTGCGGTATGCATTCCCCGGAGGGTGATTTGCATTGCCTACAGGATATTGTGGGAATCGCTCAAATGTAATAGGTTGGGCAATAGGTGGTATTTGTGAAAGGTCAAGATTAGCCGTTTCGCCTTCGCACAATACTACGTCTTCTTGTTCTTCAAATTCGATATTGCAATTGTAGCAATCTGGGTGAGTGGGAGGAAGCACTTCAAAATTAAGAGTAGTATCATTTAAACAGCCAAAATCGTCTAAGACGAAAAAAGTATACGCTGCAAAACCTGCATTAACAGGCGATGCTAAGATGCTGTCTTGAGTGGCACTTATGACGGTCGGATTAGTTTCCCATCCATAGTCAACAAAAGTGGGAGTAAAGGTCTCTACATCCGGGAATAAGTAGTCTTTGAAAGTAATACTCCATTCAAATAACCAGCCATTATCAAGTCCCAAGTTATCTGTCACGCGGATCGTCCAGTCACCATTTAGTGGACATCCTAGGAAGTTGGCAAAACTTTCTTCAGGCTGGTACTCTCCTTCCGGGAAATAACTATCAGTGTAGGTGAAAGTATTTCCAGTATTGTTACTTGGTACAGTGGTGTAGGTGTAGGTAGGAGCCATGCCGTCGAAATCAGGTAATGTTCCGTTGGCAGCAGTTTCTGTAAAGGTATAAGTGTAAGGTATTCCTGGCGTAACATCACTGGACTGTCCATCCACGGGGTTACTGGCAAAAGGTTCTCCAAAGTTAGTAGAACCTAAGCCTGAGGGGTAGTCCAGAATATAAATAGAAGTTCCATCAGGGCAAATTAGCTCAATATCAAGGTCACCACTATAGGAGTGTTCTAAGTCTAATGTAACCGAACATATATCTGAAGGATTGGTAAGCGTAGCTCCTGGTCGGAATTGAGTAAAACTAATGCTCTCCTGGTACTGACCACCGCTACCGTCAGGTAACAAAAGGGTATCAGACCTAACGCCCGCTTGAGCAAACGTCCCGGTATTAGGAAAAACAGTTACGTTAGAACTGCTCATCGGGTCTATAGAGGAGGTAACCATGATAGAATCTCCACTACATATAGTAGGATCAAGTGATCCTCCGAATTGATAAGAAGGGTAGGGGGATACTCTAATTCTTTGAGAGATAAAGTTGGTGTTTTCGCAACCAAATTGATCTCTGATTTCTAATTGGACAATATAACCTCCGGGTTCATCAAAAACATTGGTAACATTAGGACCAATGGCCGTGTTTCCATTACCAAAATCCCACTCGAAAGTACTAGTCTGGTCACTGTGGTTATAAACCAAGCCGTCCTGAGGGTATATACCCGAACCATTAAAACTTACCCGGTCCCCGGGGCAAATATCTATCCAGCCGGTATCCACAGGCATCATAGCAGGTGTGGTGTTGACCAAGTCCGCAAGAATAATCTGACAAGCAGCTATACAGTTGATATCAGCACTCCAGCCAGTATTGCCTTCATCTGTACCATCGGAGGTGAATACTACCGTAATACAACCGCTGAGGTTAGCTGCCGTTGCCTGAATGATGAAAGGATTCGTTGGGTCGAGAAGAAACGCTCCGTCAACCGCGAAAGCGGGGTCAGGGTTGTCTGCATCATAAAAGGTGATGCTTTCTCCTGGGCCAATGTCAATACTGGAGAAAATCAGCTGAATGTGGGTGCCTTCGGTACCGTCGCTACAAATTACAGTAGTGAAATTTTCATTCAACCCGTAATTAGCGGAACCACCTCCGCTATCTTGGAAAAAGCCTTCACAATCTGTGATAGGATTTCCGTTCATAGTGTAGCTCTGGGCAGAGAGACTGAAAGAACAAATTCCCATAAAAAACAGGAATGTCCAGATGTGTCTGGGTAAAAGTTGTCCCATGGATGACCTTTTTTGTTTCAAATTAACGGGTTACAAAGCTTATGCCTGTCTGCAAGGCAGTCAGACGCTATTAGCATTCGAACTGGGATGCAGTTCATGGGAAGGGCAAAATAAATACCGGGGAATCCAGTAAAGAGAAGTTTGAAAAGTTGCTACGTGCTTAGCAAATGTAAACATCTCAGATTAATTAGCCTAATTATTCCCCAAATTGTTTCATCCTCCATTCTAGGGTGACAAATGTATTTTTTATTTCTGAGACCGACCATTTTTTCCTTATAAGATTCGGATGGTTGTCCGACAAATAGTATATCCTTCTTCACTAGGTAGACCCTCTCTGAAGGCTATTCGCTGCCTGTCTTGCAGAGAACGATCTTTACCTTGCTGTTGGTAAATATTGCGCTTTAGAGCTCGGCCAAGCAAAAGCTAAAGTCTATATTTGCAACTCACAGAAAATGAAGGCATGCAAATACTGGATGGAAAACTCCTGGCTCGCCAGGTAAAAGACGAATTAGCGAAAGAAACAGCCGCCCAGATTGCGGCAGGGGGTAAAGTACCTCACCTAGCTGCCGTATTGGTAGGTGACAATCCTGCTAGCCAGGTTTATGTACGCAACAAAGTGCGGTCTTGTGAGCAGGTTGGCTTCCATTCTACGTTGATCAAGAAGCCTGTCGATATTTCACAAGAAGAATTGTTACACATTATTCATGAGTTGAATAACGATGATGGAATTGATGGTTTCATCGTGCAGCTGCCATTACCGGCTCATCTTGATGAAGAAAAAATCACATTGGCAATTGATCCAGAGAAAGATGTCGATGGTTTTCATCCGGTAAATATTGGCAGAATGGCCTTGGGTCTTCCTTGTTACCTGCCTGCAACACCTTGTGGAATCGTAGAAATCCTGAAGCGCTATGAGATTCCTACTTCAGGAAAAGAAGTAGTCGTTGTTGGGCGATCAAATATAGTGGGTACTCCTATTAGTATTTTACTTTCACGTAAAGAAAAAGTAGGCAATGCCACCGTGACGCTTTGCCATAGTCGAACAGCAAATCTTGCAGAACATACTCGCCGTGCAGATATCCTCATCGCATCAATAGGTAAGCCTAATACCATTACCGCAGATATGGTGAAAGAAGGAGTAGTAGTTATTGATGTTGGTATTAACCGTATTGATGACCCTGAGGCAGCACGTGGTTACCGTTTGGTAGGTGATGTTGATTTTCCGGGAGTTAGCCCTAAAGCAAGTTACATCACACCGGTTCCTGGTGGCGTTGGCCAAATGACGGTTGTTTCTCTGCTTATGAATACGTTAAGTGCAAGTAAAAAGGCCATTTATGGATAAGCACTCCTATTGGGCGTATTCCTTTGCCGTGGTTGGAGATGAACGGGAAGAGCTTATTGGTATGTTAGACGATTTACCGATGCTCGGCTTTGAAGAAAAGACCAAGCATTTGATTGCCTATATCGATGTCGAAAACTTGACAGAAGAAGTGATTTCTAGTATTGCAATCCTGTCGGATATTCATAATTGCACTTATCAACGCGAATTTGTTCCCGGACAAAACTGGAATGAACAATGGGAAGCTTCCTTTAAGCCTGTTCAGGTTGGTAATTTTGTAGGTATTCGGGCAGAGTTTCACCCTCCGTTTGTTGAAGTGACCCATGACCTTATTATTCATCCTAGAATGGCATTCGGAACGGGTCACCACGCAACTACCTATTTGGTGATGGAACGTATGCAGGAATTAGATTTTAATAATAAATCTGTCTTTGATTACGGCTGCGGAACAGGGATTTTAGCGATTTTGGCCCGTAAATTAGGAGCTCAACCTATCACCGCTGTAGATATTGAAGAAGCTGCTACCGAAAATACATTGGTAAATATGGCAGCTAATCACGTTGATGGTGTTGAAGTTTTTACTGGGGATATTAGTGCCGTGCCGGCGACTAAAAACAATGTCATTTTAGCGAATATCAATCGCAACGTAATACTGTCTAGCCTAGACGCGTTATACGCAAGGACCGTCGAAGGGGGAGATTTGTTGGTTTCAGGAATTTTGCAGCAGGATCAAGCTTTGGTTGATCAAAAAGCTGAGAAAGAAGGCTGGCAAAAAGTACTAACCCGAGAAAGAGACGGTTGGCTTCTTCTACACTATCGGAGGGATTAAAAAAAGAATAAAAATATGTTGCGACAGTTACTGTTGATGGTGCTCTTCTTGGGAGGGCATGGCCTGCTTTCTGCACAGATGGCTCAGGATTCGCTTTCTCCTGCACAAGTTCAAGCTGATTTCCTTGTGGAATTAGAAGATTTAATGACGAACGGGAAGCCTAAGCCTGTAGAGGAAGCTTACGAAAATTTCACAAAAATTTTCAGTTCAGGTGCTTTTACACCAGAAGAGCAAACACAGGTAACAAACACAGGGCTTTTGATGCGTTCGAAAAGACTGGGGGCGAGTCCTCATTTTCAGTACTATCTTGAAACATTGGCAAAAATCAAGCAAAATACAGTCTATGCAGAGCAGTTTACTGCGTGGCACCGTGTTTTAGAGAGAATGATCAATGATGATGCTAATTTTACGGTAAATAATGTAGGCACTTTTTTGAAGTTTTCTAACGACTTCTTTGGATTGCAGGCCATTAAGTATTCTCCAGCAAGTGTTAGTTGGTTTGTCTTTACTGAAAAATTCGACTGGACTTATGACAAAGAACCCATCTTGCAAGTTGAGAATGCAGACTTAACTGGCTTGAGATCTAACGATACCATTGTAATCAACCAGACCAATTTCGATTATTATCCATTAGAAAATAAGCTGAAAGGAAGTGGTGGTAAAACAACCTGGCAGCGTACAGAACTAGGCACAACAGTTTTTGTAGACCTTGAGCGATATGAAGTAGAAACTATTCGGAGCATATATGAAGCAGAAGTAGCCTACCTTACTTATCCTCAGTATTTTGATACCAAAAAAATTAAGGGAACTTTTACCGACAAACTGGTTTCTGACGATAGCCGTACCTCTTATCCACGGTTTGAATCAACAGAGAGCTATATTAATATTCCTAATGTGAGGGAGGGGGTAAGACTGCGTGGTGGTTTTCGTCTTCATGGGGCTACAGTATATGCGGTAGGTTCTAAGCAAGCACCGGCAGAACTATTGGTACTGAATGATCGTAATCAGCCACGTTTTCAAGGTGTCGGAAATCTGGTAACTATAAAAGACCAAGATCGTATTGTTGGTTCAGGGGTTAATTCTATTCTTTACCTAGGTGCAGATAGCCTTTATCATCCATCGGTCAATGTTCGTTTGAACCTGAATGATCTTAGTATGGAACTTACGCGTGGTAAAAAAGGTACGGATCGGTATCCGTTCTACCACAGCCTACACCAGATGAATATTGATGCGGACTTTATCAAGGTATTCCTGAATGAGGATTCTCTTATTATCGGCCGTCCCACTGCCAGCTTTGTGAACAAAGGAGACGTTATCTTTGAGTCGCTTAATTACTTTGATCCACGAGAATACAATCGAGTTCAAAATATTGCTACTGCCAATCCCCTTGCCATCATGAAGGCGACAGCAGAAAGAGAAGGAACTAACTTTATGTCGGCCTCGCTCCTGGCAAACCGAATCAATTCTAAGTTTACTATCGAGAACATCCGGCCACTTATTTACGATCTGGTAAGTAAGGGGTTCATCGCCTACGACCCGGAAACGAATGAGATAGAAATGAAAGAGAAAATCTACCATTACGTTAATGCAGATGCTGGTAATGTAGATTATGATTACCTCCAGTTGGTATCAACAACCGACACTATTAATGCCTCTATTGGTCTAGGAGATGGTTATACCGTGCTGAACGGAGTAAAGCGTATTGATTTTAGTAAACCGCAAAGAGTTGCCACCTTACCTTCTGGTAACCAGGTTTTCTTGAAGGGCAATCGCAATTTTGACTTCGACGGCCAGCTGTATGCGGGATATAGTGTGATGGAGGGAAAAGACTTTCATTTTCAATACGAAAGCAATCAGGTCAACCTGGATTCTGTACGCTATTTTGATTTGTTTGTGCCTACCGGGAACCTGGATGAGAACAACAAGCCGGAAGCCTTTAGCATTGGTTCAAGGATCGAACACTTGCAGGGAGTACTGCTGGTAGATGCTCCAAATAACAAATCTGGTCGGAAGGACATTCCTATTTTTCCTTCTTTACAAAGTAAGGGGAATAGCTATGTTTTTTATGATCGTTCCGATACCCAAAATGGGGTGTATACCCGTGACTCCTTTTACTTTGAAATAGCCCCTTTTAGCTTCGATCACCTGGATCGTTACGGGCCTCAAGACGTTCATTTTAAAGGCGAATTGTTCAGTAATGGTATGTTTCCGGAGATTAAAGAGACGCTTGTTTTGCAAGAAGATCAATCTTTGGGGTTTGTTACAGAAACGCCTACGGAGGGGTATCCTGCTTATGACGACAAAGGGACATTCACCGGTGAAATGAAACTGGATAATAATGGACTACTCGGAAAAGGTAGACTTAATTACTTGCAGGCAGTAGTCGATGCGGAGGATTTTACTTTCATGCCAAAACGAACAACAGCAAGTGCCGATGCCTTTGATTTGGAAGAAGACAGAGTGGGGGAGATACCGGTTCCTGAAGTTCATGGTGAAGCAGTAAACTTGGAATGGCGGCCTTATAGTGATAGCTTGATTGTGAAAAGTGCTGATGCGCCATTTGAGTTGTATCAAGAAAATGATCATCAATTAGAAGGTACTTTGGTTTTAACACCTTCTGGCTTGAGGGGGTCTGGGAAATTGGGATGGAGTTTAGGGGAAGCAAACTCTAAAATCTTTTCCTTTGGGGCAAATTCAGCTGTTGCGGATACGATGCAGATCAGAATCAATGTCCTTGAAGTTGATGATCGGCTGGGCCTAGAAACCAGTAATGTCAATGGACTGCTGGATTATGATGAGGGTATCGGTCATTTTGAGGCCAATGATGAAAGTGTAATAACCACTTTGCCCTATAATCAGTATACCACATCAATGAACAAGTTTGATTGGGATATGAAAGGGAGTACCATTACATTCGAATCAGACAAGGATAATCCTGCATTGTTTACATCAATACACCCTGACCAAGATTCTTTACAATTCAGAGGAGAAGAAGCTACGTATGATTTAAAAAGTAGCCTCTTGGCCATTGAGGGCGTAGAATATATAGTGTCTTCTGATGCATTTATTTATCCGGATAGCCAATACATTGAAATTTCCGCTGATGCGGAAATGGCGAAACTGGAAAATGCTCAAATTATTGCAGATACGACCAGTAAATACCATGTAATTAATCGTGCTACTGTCGAAATTAAAGGACGGAGGGTTTATGAAGCCAGCGGTTTTTATGAATACAATGTTGGACCTCACGAGCAAGAATTTGAGCTGGACAATATCATTGGGCAGCCTATCGGAAAAGGATCATACAAAGACAAACGTTCGGTAACAAGAGCGACCGGGGAAATTCAACCTACGGATACTTTTTATATCGATCACAAAACACAATTCCGAGGAACAATTAGCTTGGACGCAGAGGAAAAGAGTCTTAATTTCAATGGTTATGCTCGGTTTAACGCAGAGAATCTCCCTAATAAATACTGGTTTACAGTAAGCTTTGCCGGGGATAAAAATGACCTCGTTATTGATTACGATGTTCCTAGTTCCTATGAGAATGATCCTTTGTTTTCAGGATTGTTCCTTTCTAAGGAATTCAGCCGTGTTTATCCGAGGATTATTACACCACTTTACTTTCGTAAGGATCGCAGGATACTGGATCTGTCGACAGGGGTAATTAAGTACCTGGAGGACAAGGATCAGTTCATTTTAGGTGATTCAGCAATTGTCTTGGGGAATGAGATAGTGGGTAATAAAATGCTGTTTAAAAATGTCGATGGATCAGTAGAGGCCGAAGGTAAATTCACCTTAGGTTCTGAGCTACGGTATATGCAGGTAGATGCAGCAGGCAGGGCCTCGACAGCCTTCCCACCTCCAGCACCTGAAGAAGAAATACCAGAAGAGGAAGAAACTGGTGGCATTATGCTAGCAGAAGACCCACTTGTAACGGAAGAGCCAGAAGAAACAGTCCCTTTTGATCCATCACAAATAGCTTTTACAGCAGAGTGGATGATGGGCTTGAAAATGAGAATACCGGAAAACCTTTTGAAGATTGTTCAGAATGATTTCGAATCTGCCTCTTTTGAATCCAGGGCGATTGGTTATTTAACAGATATTTCTTTTTATCAAAAGACGGTAAGAGAGATATTTCCCGCCGGCAAAGAGCGCGATGACGCGCTGGCTGGTCTTGGATTAGGAGCACTGAATGTTCCCAAAAGATTGAATCCTTATGATTTTCTGTTTAGCCGATTACCAATGAAGTGGCATCAAGATTATCAGTCTTTCGTTTCTACAGAAAAAAACAATGGCGTAATATCAATTAATGGAGAACCTTTGAATAAACAGGTTGAATGCTATGTAGAGCTGAAAATGCCTAGTTCCGACGCCGACGATCGTTTGTATGTTTACCTGAAGTCACCCAGTGGGTTGTTTTATTTCTTTGGCTTTAAGCAAGGAATTCTTAGCATAACCTCTAACAATACGGTCTTTATGCAGCAGTTGGAAGGTATGAAGGTTAAGGATTTAATCATGAAAATGGACGATGGGGAAACATTCGAGATTGTACCCGTAGAATTAAGCTCTGCCAACTTGTTTCTTCGCCGAATTCAGGCAGTGCAGTAAGCTAAGCTTAGCTAAAAGGCTAAGGTTGTAGGCATGAAAAAAAGGTAGATGGATAATCAATTTTATCCATCTACCCTTTTATTTTTTATGATTCTGTTTACTGCTAGACCTCTACCAGGTAATTGTAGTCTAGGATTCGATCAAGTAAGGCGGGCTTCAATTGATCTGCAGCTTGCAAAATAAGGGCCTCATTACTAGGAAAAGGTATTGGGCGGTTACCAATTCTTCTCCGGGTATCCTTGCTCAGTGCCCGATTGTCTCCACGGAAAGTAGAAGCATAGTTTTCGAAGATGGCAGCAGCAGCTAAAGGCTGTGACCGTATAAGGCGATTGGTCCGTAAGTTATATACTTCTACCATGCCTTCTACATTAGCTTCTTTCTGCTGAAGGGTTTCGATGACCCAAGCCTTTACGGTGATCTCTTTGGGTACTTTTACATCGTTACCTAAAGAATCCTTGACTACATTGCCATTATTGTCTAAAACATACTCGTATCCGTCGGTAATGTTTTTGGTGTCAACGTACTCGCGTTCGCGAATCAATTCTGGGCTAACAATAATGTCTGTTATGCGTAGCTTAACTTCGTAATCAAAGTCAAACTGACGATCATCTCTAATATGATATTGCTGCCAGAAGTTGTTTAGGTTAGCTGTATTAACCTGAGCAAGACGTTGTTCAAAAGCAGCAGGAGTAACAACAGGAGCATTGTTTTCAACACGGACCAATATATGAGTAGTACCCAATTCGTGTGCTTTTTGTTGCAGTGCTACCGTGTTTTGATAAGCACGGAAATAACGTTGGGTTTCTTCTAGTTCGCGATAAGCAGAACGAGCAGCTTCCTTGTTACCTTGCTCGGCTTGACGGAGAAGTTCGTTAGCCTGCTGGTAGTGGTAAGCAGCAGCTTTGTCGCGGCTTTCCTGCTCAAGCGCATCAACCGTCACGAAATTGAAAGTTGCAGTGTATCCGTTCTTGTCGGTAAGAGGAAGTAAAGGACTAATTGCTTCCTGGCGTTTGCGAATGTTACGAGTCAATTCGTTGATCCGTCCCCAGCTGTCTTCTCTGTTTGCACGCTGAAGGCGTTCTAATTCGCGCATTTCCCGAGCAGTTATTTTTGCAAAAGCTTCTTCTGCTGCCAAAACAAGCTTGGGGTTTTTACGCTGCTTGCCACTAAGTTTTCTTTGTGCCAAAGCAATGGCCTGGTCGTAGTTGCCGGTCTCGACGAGCTTTTCAGCACTTACACAAGATTGGAAAGTGAATAAAACCAGGATCAAGTAAACGAAGGCTGGGGTGATACGTTTCATAACTCAAAATTTTATGGGCGTCAAATTGGCCTGTGTCTTTCAGGCCTTTTCATTTCATATAATAAAGATAAGGGAGGCCTGCCGTCCCTGTCGCTAAGGAATGGTTAAAGGAGAATTGGCCTTGGTTAAAGCTTGTTAAGTATTGTTAAGGAAAGGTTGTAGCTGCAATTAGCTATTGATAGCTTGTTCTAAATCGTATAAAATGTCGGCTATGTCTTCTATTCCAACTGAAATTCGGATCAAGCCGTCACTTATACCATGAGCACGGCGTACTTCAGGGTCTATTGCACGGTGTGACATCGTGGCTGGGTGGAGAACCAGGGTGTCTACATCCCCAAGCGTAGGAGTGAGAGTGCAAAATTTCAGACGATTAAGAAAGGCTTTTCCTGCTGTTAAACCGCCTACTAGTTCAAAACTGATCATGCCACCCGGCCCTTGCATTTGGGTTTTGGCAAGCTCGTGATCCGGGTGGTCGAGGAGGCCGAGGTAATGAACAGTGGCTACTTTATCTTGAGCGAGGAGCATTTCTGCTACCATTTGCGCATTTTGGCAATGGCGTTCCATCCGAAGCGCAAGAGTTTTCATGCCATTGTGGAGTAACCATGCTTCCCAAGGACTTGCCGTGCACCCCAATAAGCGTAGCTTTGTTAACATTTGCTGCTGCATGAGCTCCTTGTGCTGGCTTACCAAAACGCCAGCCGTACCTGTGGCATGGCCATTCAGGTACTTGGTGGTAGAATGTAAAACGAAATCAATACCATAAGCTAAAGGCTGCTGTAGCATCGGTGTGGCGAAGGTATTGTCAACAACCGTAAAACAATCATAAGCCTTAGCAAAGGCAGCAAGATGTTCTAGGTCTACACACCGCAAAGTAGGATTGGAGGGTGTTTCGGTGTAGATCATTTTTATCTGATGATTCTCTTCCAAGACGCGTGTCAATCCTTCTTCATCGCGGAGGTCATGGATGATCATCTTGATGCCTAATGGCTGAAAAACGTCACGGAAGAGCGCAACAGTGCCGCCGTATAAGTCGGCCTGTGTCAATACGATGTCTCCTGGTTGTAGCAGCCCCATACCAATAAGTGATATTGCCGCCATTCCTGAGCTAGTCAAAAGTCCGTATGTTTCCCCAGGCAATCCACGACCCTCCAAGCGGGCAATCTTATCTGCTACAGCATCAATTGTAGGATTACCAAAACGGGAATAGATGTTGCCGGGAGTATCTCCTTCAAAAATAGCTATTCCCTGCTCTATACTTTCAAAAGTAAAAGAGGATGCTGCGTAAATAGGTAATTGGTGAGGAGGATTACCTGCTGTCCATTGCGGATCACGGGCGCTAATGGATGCAGGACTAAGAGGTTGCTTAGACATAGGTTGCTTTTCTTGAGATTGAGAATGCAGTAGTAAATGAAAACTGCTGGCGTAGTGCCAAAATTACTACTTTTGCAGTTGCAAATAGCCAATAAGTATGCAGGAGGAAGAGAAAGAGAATGATGACTTGTTTGAAATTTCGGAAATCAAGGTTGATGGAAAGCAATCGCCACTGAGGATCGATAAGTTTTTACATATCCGTACGCAATTTTCCCGTAATAGAATCCAGGATGCTATTAAGGCTGGAAGTATTACGGTTGATGATAAGCAGATCAAGGCAAATCATAAGGTAAAGCCGGGGGAATTAATTAAAATGGTTTTACCTCGTTACTATGGTGCGGAATCCCCGTTACTCGCAGAGAATATTGCATTGGATATTCGCTTTGAAGACGAAGATTTGCTGATTTTACACAAGCCGCCAGGCTTGGTCGTTCATCCGGGAGTAGGCAACTGGACAGGAACTTTAGCGAATGCTTTAGCTTTCCATTTTGGGAAAGAGCTGCCGGTACTGGAAGGTAATAGTCACAACCGAATTGGTTTGGTGCATCGTATTGATAAGGATACTTCGGGGCTGATGGTCGTGGCGAAAAGCGATTTGGCAATGACTCATTTGGCAAAACAGTTCTTTGATCACACCATTGAACGGACTTACTATGCTTTGGTATGGGGAGACTTGGAGCAGGATAAGGGGACCATCTCAAATTATGTGGGGCGTGATGACCGTAATCCGCGGGTGAATAGAGTGTATGAAGAAGGCGAGGATGGTAAGTTGGCCGTTACCCACTACGAGGTCATTGAGCGAATGTATTATACTACACTAGTAAAATGCAATTTGGAAACAGGACGCACGCACCAGATAAGAGTACATATGCAGCACCTGGGGCATCCTTTATTTAGCGATCGCCACTATGGCGGAGATAAAATCGTAAAAGGGACGGTCTATTCTAAGTATAAACAGTATGTAGAAAAGATATTTACGGCAATGCCTCGTCAGGCACTACATGCAAAGTCTATAGGATTTGAACACCCACGAACAGGGGAGCGTATGTTGTTTGATTCGGAATTGCCGGAAGATTTTCAAACAGGAATGAATCTTTGGCGAGATTATGTAGCTCAGCGTAAAGCTGGAAAAAAGAATATGCCTTGAAGGAAATTCAAGTTATGCAATCGTGGCTAGCTGGTTTTGTGATAGAGCATAATATATGTCCTTTTGCAAAACGTCCATTTACCCAGGATCGAATTCGTATCCGGGTGGTGGAAACTGACAATGAGGAAGTGTTGACAAAAGCATTGCTAGAGGAATTAAGTGATTTGGTTACTATTAATCGTGCTCAGCTGGAAACTACTTTACTGGTTTTTCCGAATTTATTTTCTGAGTTTGATGATTTTTGGGCGTATTGGGAATGGACCCAAGATTTGCTTGTTGCGAGTAAAACAGAAGGGTTGATTCAATTGGTAGGGTTTCATCCCGATTTTTATTTTGGAGAAAGTGATCAAGATGATTTGGCAAACTACACCAACCGATCCCCTTACCCGCTCATTCATCTTCTAAGAGAAGAGAGTGTGGAAGATGCTATCTCTCAATTTTCGGGAATAGATCAAATTCCAGACCGCAACGCCACCTACCTGCGGACCTTGAGTAAAAAAGTATTAGAGAATTTACGTATTGGACATCATGACTAAAGAAGAGAGATATAATGCACTAGTACGCTTAGGAGAGCTATTGCGAGAAGGGAACGACGAATTCCTGCAGGCCAGTATTAAACGTTCGGCTATCCACAATGGTTGGTTTACGGAGGCTAATCAGCAGCAGGCTATAAATGCTATTGCAACACAAATGCTCGACCCTGAAGCGTTGACGGAATGGATAGGGACGTACGATTTGCCAGAAATTACGGTTGCGAAACAGGTAGGGGTGGTCATGGCCGGTAATTTACCCTTGGTAGGTTTTCATGATTTGCTTGCCGTATTTATGAGTGGTCATCAGGCGGTCCTGAAATTATCTGATAAAGATCCTTACTTAATTCCTGCGATTTTGCGAGCGTTAAAACTCATTGACGAGCGTACTGCTGATTATTTCAAAATTGTAACTAAGCTAGCAGGCTTTGATGCTGTAATCGCTACAGGTAGCAATAATTCTGCGAGGTATTTTAAAGAATATTTTTCGGAGTATCCACACATCATTCGTCAGAATCGTAATGCTGTTGCTGTACTTACAGGAGAAGAATCTAAAGAGGAATTGTTAGCGCTAGGGCATGACATATTTGATTATTTTGGCTTGGGCTGTCGCAATGTGTCGAAATTGTACTTGCCAGAGGGTTATGATTTTAAACCACTTTTAGAGGCGCTTCACGAATACCGTCATCAATTAATCAATCACACGAAGTACAAGAACAACTTTGATTATAACTACGCGCTATATGTTTTGAATAGGGTGCCTTATGAGGCTAATGGATGTATACTAATGACAGAGAATGCGTCTCTTCAGTCACCGATAGCAACATTGCATTATGAATACTATTCGAGTGTAGAGGCTATTACGACAACGCTGTTGTTGAGGGAGGATGAGATTCAATTGGTGGTAAGTCAACTCTCATTGGCTGGTTTGTCTCCATATAAGCTAGGAGATGCCCAGCAGCCAGGGCTGAGTGATTATGCGGATGGTGTGGATACGATGGCTTTTTTGCTGAGCTTGCAATAAAAAAATAAAAAAAATACATAGTCTGTGCAGCAGATGTTGCACTTGTCCTATTCTAAGGGTGAGAACGTTGTCAAAACAAAACTTATCACCGCTTTTCGGCACTTTATCTGAAAAGCAAAAGAATAGAAAATGAAAAATTGGATTTATCTTTTATTGGCACTGCCACTAGTTGTTTTTAGTTGTCGAAAAGACAATGATATTACTACAACCACAGGTTCGGGCTATGAAGCTCCTACTATAATTGTTACTGCAAATTTAGCCGGACAAGTTGTTGACCTCGATGGTATAGGTATCGAGAATGCGATGGTTCGATTGGGGAGCGAGGTCGCTGTCACCAATGATGCAGGACTTTATCAGTTCCGTAATATCCAGATGAATGCCAAGGGAACTTATGTTACTGTTACTAAAGAAGGGTACTTCTTAGGTTCTGACCGTTTTTACCCCGCTAATGGCTCTCGGAATGTAAATCGCATTCAGTTGTTACCTAAGACCTTAGCAGCAACCATTACGGGTAGCCAGGGTGGAACAATAGAAGTGGAAGGTGCTAGCATTGAGCTCCCCGCAAACAGTGTGGTTAACCCTCAGGGCCAAGTTGTTACCGGCGATGTGAAGGTATACGCTCAGTGGCTTAATCCAGCAGATGATAACCTTGGCGACTTTATGCCAGGTGGATTATTTGGTGTGAATGAAGCCGGGCAAGAAGTAACCATGACATCAATGGGTATGCTTGCCGTAGAATTGTACGATCAGTCTGGCAATGAGCTACAGATAGCTCCTGGACAAGAAGCAATGTTGAGCTACCCAGTACCTGCGGAGCTCCGATCTATTGCTCCTACAGAGATTCCACTTTGGTATTTTGACGAAACCGATGGTGTTTGGATTGAAGAAGGGAAAGCCATTATGGATGGTGATTTCTACTACGGAGAAGTAAGTCACTTTACTTTCTGGAATGTAGATTTCCCTTATGGTACAGAGACTGTTGACATCACAGGCTGTGTCAAATTTGAAGATGGATCTATTGCACCTTTTGAATCCTTTACGGTAGGTGTAGAAGGTCAAGGAACTATTATTTGGGGAACGACTGATGATGCTGGCCACTATAATGGACCAGTACCAACAGGAGAAACCTTGAATTTTTACTTCAGTAACCCTTGTGGAGGAAGCCAAGTGTTTACGGCTGGACCATTCTCTGAAGATACAGAGGTAACGGGTTGCTTTATTTTAGAGTCTGCCGATGATGCTACAGTCAGTGGCCAAGTTGTTGACTGTAACGGTGATCCCGTTGATGGCGCAATCGTCATGCTTAATCACAGTATCTGGTGGTATTCACAGGTAGTTGTAGCTGATGAAAATGGGAATTTCTCCTATACTTATTCTGGCTGTTCGAGCACGGAATTGAATATCGTTGTCTATGATTTTGATAACCTAGAATCATCTGAACCAGCCAGCTATACTTTAACAGAAGACCTGGATATCGGAACGATTGCAGCTTGTGGTGTAGAACTGGAGAGCTACTTGAGCAGTGATGCGAATGGCACTTTGCTTGATTTTTATGATCTTACCTTAGCGATTGATACGATTGAGCTTTCTCCTGATAGTATTATTTTCGAAACCTATAGTGTTATTAGTGGACGTGGTTTTGATGAGGATAACAGTCAGCATACTATTATGCTATACCTTAATGAACTTGGACTTGGGTCATATACGGGGATAGATGTAGGGTATAACTATAGCGTTTATTCCAATAACCCAAATGGCAGCAGCAGCCTGTTGTACTGTTACCCTCCTTGTGGTAGCATTACAGTGAATATTACCAATAATGAAGGTCCTGGAGGGTTTCTAGAGGGCAACTATTCAGGTACTGCCAATGGCTGGTGGGGTAGTCAACAGCAGCAAGTTGTTGATGCTCCGGTGAGTGGAACTTTCAGCGTGAGAATTCCCGACTAACTAGTTAGATTAGCGTAAGCAAAAGAACAGCAATAAAACGCATTCGATAATTTATGACTGAAAGCGAAATCATTCGCGGTTGTCAACGAGGAAAGGCGAAGTACCAGAAAGCACTGGTACTTCGCTACTCGGCAATGATGATGACAGTAGCCCGGCGCTACTGTAGAGATGATCATGCTGCGAAAGATGTGCTGCAAGAGGCATTTATACGGGTCTTTCGAGCGATTGATCGCTATCAGCAAACGGGCTCTTTTGTAGCTTGGTTACGCCGGATTGTGATCAACATTGCTTTACAATCCAAAGAAAAGGCTTCTTACCAGAGAGAACAAGCAGGACTAGAAGAGATTGCTCATCCTTTGGTGGCACCCAATATTGTTCAGCAATTAGGTGCAGAAGAGTTAATTGCCTTGATACAGAAATTACCCGAAGGGTTTCGGGACGTTTTTAACTTATATGTTGTAGAAGGATACGCTCATGACGAGATCGCAGAAATACTAGGGATTGCTCCCGGTACTTCTCGCTCGCAATTGGTGCGTGCCCGGCAAAAATTACAAGCCATGATTTTACAACAAGAAAAGGAGACTTATGTCAAACGAGTTGGATAAGCATATAGGGGAAACCCTGGGGCGGTACGAATCTGATGTAGATGCCGAGGCACTTTGGATAGCTGTTAAGCCACCCAAAAGGCGTATGCCCTGGTTTTGGTTGTTGGCGCTATTTGGAATAGTAGCTATCGCCGGAGGGGTTGCGTTATGGACTGATGATGAAAGCGAGATAGCAGCAAATTCGCAGCAAATCGTTGATAATACCATAACTGCAAGTGAAGAAGGTGATGCTATTAATGAAACTTATCAAGAAGCTGGAAACCACGAAATTAGTGGTTTGAAGTCTCAAGATGATATGTTGTTAGTAGACAAGGTGCCCATGAGCATGCCAGAAGCTAAAAACACTACAAATTCTTTGACATCAGTAGCCAAGAATACAACTGCTCGTGATACCAGAACCCAAGTAACAGAAAAAGTTATTAATACTAACTTGGTAGTGGCAAATGAAAAGTATGAACAAGATACACGAGTGTTAGAAAATATTACAAGTGAAACATCAAGTGAGAATACTATTAATGGAGATAATGCTGATCTTGAAACAGAGACAGTAACAGAAGGCGCTTTAGTTACCGCTAGTAACCACCCGGTATTCACAAAAGCGGCACAAAATATAGGTACGCTTGCTTGTGAAGTATCCCTTACAGAAGACGATGAGAAGCTACCTTTAGTCAATTTAGAAAATTCACCAAGCCGGAATAGGAAGAATAATCAGTTTTTCGCACAAGTTGATGTAGCCTACCTTGGTGTTCAGCGGCAACTGGAGAACAAAGACTCTTTAGGTGTTTCTTGGGTTAGTAGAAGAACCAATTCTGAACAAGTGCTTGAGGGTCTGAGCGCAGACCTCAGCTTGGGTTATCGTAGCCGCGATGGATGGCAAGTAAGAGGTGGACTAGGTTATACGCAACTGAATACACTCTTTGAAAGCACAGCGATCACAGAAACGGTGGATACGGTAACAGGGGTGACGATGTTGATTTATGGGCCAGACAATACTGTTGATTCTGTTTTAGGGCCTGTAGCTTACTATGAAACGACAAGAAGGGAAAGGAAAACCTATAATAGTATTCGTCAATGGGAATTGCCCCTTTTGGCGGGATACAATTTTGAGCTAGGTCGCTTGACTTTATTGGCAGAAGCCGGTGTGCGTCTAAGGCTTCAGCGCAGCTGGGAAGGCACTGTCCTGAACGGCGAGTTGGAAAATGAATTCCAGGATTTATCTACTACTGATTGGTATCGCACAGGCTTAGGCGTAAGCTTGCAAGGAGGATTACAATTGGCATACCCTGTTACCTCGCAACTAGATATCCTTGCCGGAGGAAGTGTTCGTTATAATTTGCAGGACTTTTCCACAGAGGAATCTCCTTTTATGGAGCGTTATCAGCTTTTGGGTGGGCAACTTAGCTTACTCTACCGCTTTTAAGTCTTTCTGCCAGAAGGCTAAGGCCTTTGTTCGTCGTGACGAAGCTGGCTTGTTTGAGGAGGGACGAGGATCATTGCGGTCTTAGTGCGCAGGCCGTGAGGCCGTAGCTCGGCGCACGGAGGAGCAGGACGAGGTGCTATTCTCTCAAATACCGCTTTGGGATAGAACGAACTACATCAAGCTAGAAGTAAAATCACTGTTTTAGGCCGCTAAACCTAAAAGGGAACGACCATGTCACAAACATACGAGGGATAGTAACTGCTCTGTAAGGCAGGGGGCACCCTGCATGAAGGAGCAGTGGAAAGCCCGGTGCCGTAGGGGTGTTTGCGTAGCAACGCCAATACCGGTATGGCCCCAGAATGATTTGAAATAGTATTTAACCTTTTGCGGTCTTTCGTTTAGGCCGCTCTACTTTTAGTCGAAGAAGGAGTACCAAGCTAATAAGAAAAAAGACACCCAGAACCAAAACACTGTTACGAATATTGCCGGTAACAAGCTCTGCGAGGCCAAAGATGAAAGTACCAGAGACGATAGCAATTTTTTCCAGTACATCGTAAAAACTGAAATAAGAGGTGGTATCTTCTGTGCCTTCGGGAAGAAGTTTTGAATAGGTAGACCTGGAAAGCGATTGGATGCCACCCATGACTAAGCCCACAGCACCTGCGATATAGTAAAACTCTGTTTTTCCTTCAACGGAGTAGGCAAAAAGACAAATAAGAATCCAGATGATGAGCATACTTGCCAAGCTAAAAACGTTACCTCTGTATTCAGAAATCAGCGCAAAGAGATAAGCTCCACCAATGGCAACAACCTGGAGAATCAGGACTACATAAATTAATTCTTCTGCCGCAAAGGCAAGTTCTTTCTCCGCAAAAACGGAAGCGAGGTACAAGATGGTCTGAACCCCCATACTATAGCAAAAGAAGCTGTAAAGAAAACGCTTTACTTCTTGTTGGCCTTTGAGGTCTTTCCATACTTTCTTTATTTCCTGATAGCCTTGTTTGGCCATGGTGCTGATCTTGTCACTACCACGCCGTTGGTCTTTGGGTAACCTGCGAAAGGATATCTGAGAAAAACCTATCCACCATAGACCAACCATTACGAAAGATATTCTTGCTGGAAGGGTATCTGCTGCTGGTAGGCCAAAAACTTCTGGTTTGAGGATCATAATCAGGTTTATGATCAATAATAAAACGCTTCCAACATAGCCAAAAGCGAAACCTCGGGCGCTTACCCTGTCATACATGTCTTCGGTGGCAATATCAGGAAGGTAGCTGTTGTAAAAAACCAAGCCGCCGGCAAAACCGATCATGGCCATAATAAAACCAACAGTGCCGACCCATAAAGTTGACATCCCGTTGAACCAAAGCAGCGACAAGCAGCCAATAGCCCCGAATGTAGTAAAGAATTTAAGGAACCACATTTTTCTTCCTCCGGCATCCGCAATTCCTGATAACCAAGGGGATACCAGTGCTATTAGGATATAGGCGGCAGAAATTGCGAATGCAAATAAGCTGCTATTGGAAATTTCTAAAGCGCCAATATGGATGATTTCATTGGTGACGCTTAGGAAGTAAGGAGGAAAAATAGCGACCGTAATAACAAGGGCGAAAGCAGAATTGGCCCAGTCGAACATCGCCCATCCATTAAGGGTGCGACGATTATTCTTAAGTACAGGTGTTACATCCGGCGTATCCAGAATATCCATGGAGATTGGTGGTTTAGGATCGTCAAGATACAAGAATCTTAAGAATTGGTTTGCTTATTAAAAACACTTACCTTTCATGCTGTTATGAACATCGGAATCCTTTCTCGCAGCACGGAACTCTATTCTACTCGCAGCCTCTACAAAGCTGGCAAGCGAAAAGGGCATACTATGCACGTGATTGACCATACGCGGTGTAGTTTGGTGATTGATGCCGAGGCGCCTAATATTTTTTATAAATCGAAGCCACTTGATTTTCTGGATGCAATTATTCCCCGAATCGGGGCCAGTGTTACGGGCTTAGGAGCCGCTGTGATCAATCAATTTGAATTGATGGGGATTGTTAGTCCAACCAGCCCAGAGGCACTACAGCTAGCTAGAGATAAACTGAGAAGCTTCCAGACTTTGGTGCAAAACCAAGTAGCTGTTCCTAAGACCATTATGATCAACCCTTATGGAAATCTACACGATGCGGTAGCACAGCTGGGCGGCTTTCCTGTGGTTGTGAAAATGTTGGAAAGTACGCATGGAGAAGGGGTGGAACTTGCACACAATTACTGGGCTTTGCAGCGTATTACAGCCGATTTTTTTCGTGATGAAGACCGGCTTTTAATGCAGGAGTACATCGCAGAAGCAAGAGGTGCTGATACCCGAGTGTTAGTGGTTGACGGGCAAATTATCGCGAGTATGCGCAGGCAGGCGAAGCCAGGAGAATTTCGCTCCAATTTGCACAGGGGAGCAAGCTCTTTGGCTATTCAGCTAAAGCCAGAAGAAGAAGCCTTGGTAAAAGAGGTCGTCAAGGTGTTGAACATTGAAGTAGCAGGTGTGGATATCCTACCATCTTCAAAAGGGCCTTTGGTGATGGAGGTCAATGCTAGTCCAGGTTTAGAAGGTATTGAAGGCACAACAGGTAAAGATGTTGCAGGTGCTATTATTAGGCTAGTAGAAAGAAAAGTGAAAGCGAATAACAGGAAAGATTAAATTTTATGAAAATCCTTGATGTTACGGTAGCTCCCGGGAAAAAGCAATTGATCAAAATACCTGTAGGGCAGCTTCCTAGTGGGAATACCATCATTGTTTCGGCGCATGTTTTCAGGTCGAAAAAACCTGGGCCTACAGTGCTTTTTTTGGCGGGCGTTCATGGTGATGAGATCAACGGTATGGAGATTATCAGGCAAGCTATTGAAAGTGGCATCTTCAATAATCTTAGGGCCGGAAATGTTATAGCTATACCTATTCTCAATACCTATGGGTTTATTAATTTTTCAAGAGAGGTGCCCGATGGAAAAGATGTTAATCGGTCTTTTCCTGGAACAAAAACCGGATCATTGGCCTCCCGTGTAGCTTTTTCTATTCATAAGCATATTTTACCATTGATTGATTTTGGAGTGGACTTTCACACTGGAGGGAGAAGCAACTATAACTACCCTCAAATCCGTTATACAAAAGGCAATGAGCAGGCCAGTCAATTAGCGGAAGTCTTTGGGGCACCATTACGAATAGCTTATGGGACGCTCCGGAAATCCTTGCGGAGGGTCGCATTGGATAAGCATCAGGTTCCTATTTTGGTATTTGAAGGCGGAGAAAATCAACGGTATGATGGTCTGAGTATTCAGCATGGTTTGGCAGGGATACGCCGGATTTTGCAGTACCATAAAATGATACCTGGAGAATACACGCCAAAAGAAGGGCTACTCTTTAATAAATCTAGCTGGTTGAGAGCGGGCAGAGGAGGTTTGTTTCAGTGGATGAAATCATCAGGCAGCTGGGTGAAGAAAGGAGAGCCACTGGGTTTTATTAGCGATCCACAAGCGATTAAGCCTGCACGGTATATTCACGCTCGCGCTGATGGTTATATTGTTGGGCATAATAACACACCGGTTGTAAGCCAAGGCGATGCGCTGTTTCATCTAGCTTATCGAGAATAAGCTTTTGTTATTAAAAGTGGAGAGGGTGGAATTTGACCTGACCTAAGGTATTCCATTCTAATGCCGGGGCGGGAATTTTTATAACATTTAGAATACTCAAGGCGGACCTTAGAAGTGGGCGTTTTGTACGGATTTTTTTCATGTCAATATCAAAGGAGAGGTAAAGCTGGCGGTAGCGGGGATAATCTGTTTCTGGTAAGGAAAAGCTGTTGTTGTTCTCGTCGGTCCAAGTGTTGCTAAAACCGCCATAGAGGTTTTCAGAGCCATAGCCAACCGCAATGTTGAGCCAATTTGGCCAGCGGCTTTGGGGGGCAAAAGCTTTGGGACTTACGCTGGCCCATATCGTCATGGTATTATAGTCTTTCAAAAAACGTTCGGGTACAGAGGAGCCATAAAGGTCTATATGCCGCATTCTAAGGCTACTCATTGCTTCGCCGTTGGTGCTTAACAGAGGAGCGGCAGAGGGGAGCTTCCTGTTTGTAGAAATTTTCAAAATTATCCGCTGATCATCCCAAATGCTTTCCTGAGCGACAAATAAGCCCATACCTAGGGTGTTAAAGCCAATATCTGACCAGGAGAAGCCCCATTCGGCTGAAAAGCCATCCATAACTTCCAGGGTGCCTTGTAAAAACATGCTTATTCCACCGGCCAGCCACAAAGAGCGTCTTTTGTCTAGCCCTGTCCAGCGAGCACCATCATAGAGCCAGCGAGCTTCCGAGTAGGTGGTTAGAAAGTGCCCTGCTTTATCCATTTGCTGCCATTCCCGGGCATCATCGAAAGTCCTGAATTTGGTAAGCTCATAATCTTTGTACCAGGTTTGGTATAAGCCGTAGGCTGCGCCAGTATAGATAACAGCACCTGCACCAACAGTTCCCCAGAAGCGTTGTTTATGGAGCGTGTCGGCGGGTGTCATCCATTGCCAGGCATCTTGAGCACAAGCTGGCGTAATTACGACGCTCCATAGCAATAGTAGGATATATAGCGTTTTTTGCATGTGGTAAAGTTAGCAACAAAGCCACATTCTTCTCGATTAATCCTGTTTCAAATACTTAACTTATCGGGATGAATACAATTTTGAAAAAAAATACGGGAATAATTTTGCTTGCAGCGGGGGAGGCGAGGAGAATGGGTATGCCAAAACAATTGCTCGTTCATGAAAAGGAACCGCTTATTAGGCATATGGCTAAGTTGGTGCTAAAACTAAACAGGCCAGTTACGGTAGTTTTAGGTGCGCGTGCTGAAACTATTAAGACGGTTATTGCTGATTTACCACTAAAGATTGTGGTTAACCCAGCTTGGCAAGAGGGGATGGGGACCTCCTTGGTGGCAGGCTTGAATTCCTTTTCTAATATGGAAGGTGTTTTATTTTGTGTAGTAGATCAACCTTACTTAAGTGAGGCACTATTACACTCTTTTCTGGAAGGTTTTGATAAGCTAGAGGCTGATTCTGTAGGAATACTTGCGGCAAGGTATAATAACGGCCAATTAGGAGTGCCGGCTTTATTTGGCCACCAATGGTTTGAAGAATTGAAAAAAGTTGCGCCAGATAAAGGTGCCCGAAGAATAATCAGACAGGAAAAGGACAATTTGGTTGCTATTGATTTTCCGGAAGGCATATTTGACCTTGATCGGCCGGAAGATTGGGAAAGGTTTAGGGAGAAGTAAGTGCAATTACAGGCTTGGGGGGACTTTTTTAAAGAAAAAACAAGAAATAAAACGGTAAAAAGAGCGATAAATTACATGTATTATTCCATTTTATGGACACAAAGTGTGTCTTTAATTGTTGGTTTTCATTGATTTATAAGTTTTGATGCTTTTTCTGTAATTCCAGTAAGAAACTCAAATGTACTTCGTCTAGGCTAATTCTTGCTGCATATTTGTATTGTCAACAGGAGATAAGGTGTTGATGAGGAAGTTGAAAGCTTCTTGAATTCTCGAAGGAGGATTGCCCAAACAAATAATCATGACTACAAAAGGTTGAAAAAGACCTGCTAATAACAATTATAACCCCATGACTTATTTGTCTTTCAAGATCAATTATAATCTCATGAAGTTTTAGGAACATCAATGGATGTTTCATTTTTTGGTATGTAGATAGCCTCTCAAAGCTCTTTTTTAAACCGGTTGGTAATCCCAGCCGGTTTTTTTATGCACCTGCTCAAGCATAAATGTAAGCAAAATTCTTCTTGTGAAGAAGATCTGCTCTTGCATGGTTAATTCCTTTCTTTCTCTATTCTTTGGTACTTCTGCTGTTGATTTACGGGAGCCTGGCTAATTAGTTTCGTTTTTATGGGACTAATGAGTCATTTGTGCCTGTCTTTTTATGCTGCAGGTGGCTTTTAATATGATTATATGCGAGTTAAATTACCTTTAAAAGGTTAGTAATACGGTTGTGTTTTTCCAGTTTTTTGTATTTTTTAAGTTGTTAACTTATTGATTGTTAGTGATTTGTTGGTTTTGGTTGCTGCTTATTATGGTGCAGTAAGAAACTCAAATGTACTTCGTTCAGGCTAATTCTTGCTGCATATTTGTATTGTCAACAGGAGATAAGGTGTTGATGAGGAAGTAGAAAGCTTCTTGAATTCTCGAAGGAGGATTGCCCAAACAAATAATCATGACTACAAAAGGTTGAAAAGACCTGCTAATAACAATTTATAATCCCATGACTTATTTGTCTTTCAAGACCAATTTATAATCTCATGAAGTTTTAGGAACATCAATGGATGTTTCATTTTTTGGTATGTAGATAGCCTCTCAAAGCTCTTTTTTAAACCGATTGGTAATCCCAGTCGGTTTTTTTATGCCTATGCTCGAGTAAAAAAACTTTTCTGATCAACTTCTTCCCCCCTCTATCCTCTGTCAATCACCGTTGCTTGTTTCTCGGTCATTGAAATTGATTTACGAAAGTTAAGCTAAATAGTTTCGCTTTTATAAAACTAATGGGCTGCTTTCAAGGTCATTTTTTGAAGTTTAGCACTTTTAATGGGATGAAATACTAATTAAATAAACAGAAAAAGTTCAAAAACAGAGGTGTAATAATACAGAGATGTGAACTTGTTTTCAATTTAATAGATTGAAAAAGAGAAAGTTAGTGTTTTTTATAGCTGATATAGTTGTACAGTAAGAAACTCAAATGTACTTCGTCTAGGCTAATTCTTGCTGCATATTTGTATTGTCAACAGGAGATAAGGTGTTGATGAGGAAGTTAAAAGCTTCTTGAATTCTCGAAGGAGGATTGCCCAAACAAATAATCATGACTACAAAAGGTTGAAAAAGACCTGCTAATAACAATTATAATCCCATGACTTATTTGTCTTTCAAGATCAATTATAATCTCATGAAGTTTTAGGAACATCAATGGATGTTTCATTTTTTGGTATGTAGATAGCCTCTCAAAGCTCTTTTTTCGAACCGGTTGGTACCCCCAACCGGTTTTTTTTGTTTATGTTTCGGCTCAAACCAAAGGTCTTAGAATTCTTAATATGAAAAAGCATTTAGTAGCCCCTTCCTTATTAGCCGCCGATTTTCTCCATTTGGGTGCCGCCATTGATATGGTTAACGAGAGTTTAGCTGATTGGTTTCACTTGGATGTGATGGATGGGCAATTTGTTCCCAATATTTCTTACGGGATGCCCATTATTCAAGCGATTAAACGTCAGGCAGGCAAGCCTTTAGATGTTCACTTGATGATTGAGCAACCCGAAAAATATATTTCTACTTTTCGGGAAGTAGGAGCAGATGTGATTACTGTTCACTATGAAACCTGCCCACATTTGCATCGGACGGTACAGCAAATTAAAGAAACGGGGGCCAAGGCTGGCGTTGCACTGAACCCGCATACGCCGGTTTCCTTGCTTAAGGATTTGATTGAGGATATTGACTTGGTGCTCATTATGTCTGTTAACCCTGGTTTTGGTGGGCAGAAATTTATTTACCAAAGTATCCCCAAGATTAAAGAACTCAAAAGCTTGATTAGCGAACGCAATTCGAAAGCCATTATTGAGGTTGACGGCGGTATTGGCTTGCAAAATGCGCAGGAAGTACTAGCTGCTGGTGCTGATGTATTGGTTGCCGGTAGTAGTGTTTTTAAGGCAGCAGATCCCAAGAAAGCAATTGAGCAATTGAAAGCTGTTGGGCACGAAGTAGATAAATTTATCTAGTTTTCTTCGGGCAGACATTTTCTCTACGTTAGTCTTTTTACCTTTGAGCTTCTCGCTGGGGAACCCTTGTTCTTTGGTGTGACCATAAAAGTGTCAGAGAATCATTAACCATTACTGTCAAGCGCATGCGATCATTTTTTATTTCCGCTCTCCTCCTTTTATTTAGTATCGGACTTTCTGCACAAACCGAGCGAGCTACGGTTACGGGCGTAGTGTCGGATGTAATATCTGAGCAGGCCATTGACTTGGTAACTGTCTACGTTAAAGGTAGTAATACGGCTGCGGAAACAGCCGCCAATGGCAGGTACAGTATAGTAGTGCCTGCAAATGAAAAATTCATTTTGGTATTTTCTCGTATTGGCTATCAGGAAGGGACTACAGAACTAGGGCCGTTGCCTGCGCGTTCAAATCAGCAGGTGGATGTAAATCTAGCGCCTTCCGAGAGCGAAATTGAAGTGATCGTACGAGAGAGTAAGATTGAAGAAGGTGGCATGGTGAGGGAGGATGTGGAACAGCTCAAGTTGTTGCCTACGACCACCGGTAACCTGGAGAGCGTTTTGCCTCATATTGCACTTGGTGTAAGCAGCGGTTCCGGAGGCGAACTCAGTAGCCAGTACAATGTACGCGGGGGGAATTACGACGAAAACCTTGTTTATGTTAATGATTTTGAAATTTACCGTCCTCAGTTAGTTCGGGCAGGGCAGCAAGAAGGACTCACCTTCGCCAATATTGACCTCATTCGTGACCTTTCCTTTTCTTCAGGTGGATTTGAGGCCCGCTATGGGGATAAATTGTCTAGTGTTTTGGACATCAAGTACAAGCGCCCCGACGAGCTTCGAGGTTCTGTAGGCCTAAGTTTCCTCGGCGGATCTGCTCACTTGGAAGGGAGTATTGCGCCTAAAAAGGATTCTTACCGGCGGTTGCGGTTCCTGGTTGGGACTCGGTATAAAGACACTCGTTACTTGCTGGGTTCATTGGATGTCTCCGGAGAATATACGCCTAGTTTTACCGATGTGCAGGCTTATGTAACCTACGACCTTAGCAGAGATTGGCAGCTGGGCCTGTTGGGTAATTTCAACCAAAGTATTTATCGCTTTCAGCCTACACAGAGAAGCACCGGTTTTGGTTTAATCAACCTTGCCTTGCAGCTCTTTAGCGTTTTTGAAGGGCAGGAAGTGAACGAATTTACCACTCAAATGGGAGGCTTAAGCCTTACTTATTTGCCAGATCGTAGTGTAAATCCTTTTTTCGTTAAGTTCCTGGCATCGGCTTTCCGCAGTGATGAGAATGAGCGTATTGATGTTATCGGACGTTATAGCCTTCGTCAAATTGATAGTAATCTGGGGAGTGATAATTTTGGCGAGGTCTTGGCTGAACTTGGTGCAGGAACTCAGCAGCAATATGTACGTAACTTTCTGGATATACAGCTTTATAACGCAGAAGTCAAAGGCGGATTAGAACTTCAAAAAGGAAACGAAGAAGTAGATGCTTCCCATTTCTTTCAGTTTAGCCTCAAGGCACAACACGAGCGGATTGATGACATGATTAATGAGTGGGAGCGTTTGGATTCGGCAGGGTATAGCTTGCCTTACGATACCTCTGCCGTAATGTTGTTCTCGACCTTGAAAACCACAAACCAATTGCGGTCATTACGTTTTTCTGGCTTTATTCAAGATACTTACACTTGGCGTAAGGACGACAAAGGTGAGCTCCGCCTTTCTGGAGGTGTACGCGCCAATTATTGGGACTTGAACCAGGAACTTTTGATCTCACCACGTGTGCAGCTGCTTTACAAGCCTTTGGCGGGTAAGCGAGATATTAGTTACCGCCTGGCAACTGGTCTGTATTACCAAGCTCCTTTCTATCGCGAAATGCGCGCCTTCGACGGGCAGGTCAACACTGATTTGCTTGCTCAGAAGTCTTTCCATGTCGTAGGCGGATTTACGCTTGATTTTTACCTGGGTAAACGTAACCCTAAAAAATTCCGCTTTATCACCGAGGCCTATTACAAGGAATTGTGGGACCTGGTGAGCTATGAAATTGAAAATGTACGTATCCGCTACAGTGGCCTCAATAATGCAAAGGGTTACGCCATGGGGCTGGATATGCGACTCAATGGTGAGTTTGTACCTGGTGCTGAAAGTTGGATCAACCTTTCCTTCTTAAGAACGCGCGAGCGGCTAGACGGCGTTACGCACCTCCGTCGAGAAATCAACGTTGATGAAGCTGTAGAGGTCAAGGATGTTCCTCGGCCTACCGATCGGCTGATGCAGATGAGTATGTTTTTTCAGGATTACCTAAAAACCAACGAGAACATCAAAATGCACCTCAATCTCACCGTGGGGAGCGGCTTGCCTTACGGGCTTTTGGGCAACAACCAGGAATTCCGAAACACTTACCGTTTCAATCCTTATCACCGGGTGGATATAGGCTTCAGCTTCTTGTTGTTTGACGAGAAAAGACGTGCTAAACGACCTAATCACTTCCTTCGCTTTACGCAAACAACCTGGTTGAGTTTGGAAGTATTCAATCTTCTGCAAGTTCAAAATCAAGCGGGTAATACCTGGGTAAAGACCATTTTCAACCAGCAGTATGCCATCCCGAATTACCTCACTTCTCGGAGAATAAATCTGCGTTTGAAGATGGATTTTTAGGATTTTGAAATTAGGGGTGATTTAAAATTTGATAAGGAAAGTAAGTGGGTCTTTATGCCAAAGTCTGCGAAAGCTGTACTAGCCCTTTGTGCCTCAGCATGACGCTACTTCAATACATCAACGCCTGTCATTTGCCAATGATGTAACTGGTACCGTAGCCGGGGTGGCGCAGATAAAGGTGTTGCTCAAAGATGAGAAGTTCCTTCTCGGTCTTCATCCATCCTCTCGTCTGGTGCGCCGTTAAGTAGGGTAGGGGGCTCAAAGGCCCGCCATTCCGTAAACAGGTCGGTTAATTGACTGTAATTTGCAGGTGGGCTTGAAAGTTGTGATTGCTAAATTTAGGGCTTTTCCGAGAATTTGCCTTCAGGAAGTGTTTTTTGAACTTCCTTTGAGGGGAGTGCCGCTTTTTTGGCGAGTAAAGCGTTGTAAATAAGGAAGAGTAAATAAACAGGATGAAAAACAGGAATAGTGCCAAATAACTATCTTTGAGAAAATGTTGTTTTAAACTGCCTGGAAATCTATTCGCAATGTTTTCAAAGAGGATGTTTTAATGCGCTCATTGATAATTATATTGGTTGTTGGTATTTGCGGAAAACTGATCGCCCAGGCTTATGAAGTAAACATCTTTAATCAGGAAGACCGCCTGATTAATTATTCCTGGGGAGGGATAGTCGAAGATAAATCAGGCTATCTTTGGATGGGTGGTTTTAGAGGATTAACGCGTTTTGATGGGCAGCAATTTATAACAATTCACAATGGAAGTAGCGCAAATGTTCGCTATGATCTTGATAACGTAGGAAGACTTCATAAGTTAAAAACGGAGGAAATTGCTTATATAAAAACAAGAGACGAAATTGAAATTTTCAACCCCGAAACTTTTCACTTTCGCATACTTTCTCTGAGGACGTTTACTACTGCACCGCCCGTTATTGTTTCTATCAATATGTATGAAGATGGCGACCTCTATATTTGTCTGGAGGCTACCACGGGTATTGTTGTACTACGCTATGATGGTCGTACCATTACTCCTGTTCTGGAGCAAGTAGAAAAGCGAGAGAATGCAATCAATATTCATAGCCCTGGCAACGCCAAGTTGCAACTGGTTCCTTTTTCCGCGTTCAGGTATTTTTTTTTTGACGGAAATAAGGGACACTTCTTCTATAATCAAAAAGAGAATGAATATACGCCGATTACTTTGCCTGATCGGCTTAAGGGTAAAGAAGCATGGCCCTGCTTTATGGTGAAAGGTAAAAAAGAGAACTGGTTGTTTTCTTTTGCCAGGATAGATGGACTATTTACCTTCAATGCACAAGAAGAAATTGTACCTCACCCCCATTTCGATCAAAACCTGAGATATAGAAATGGGCGGAAAGACGAAAAAGGGAATATCATTTTGGAAGTAGTAGAAGGTAGAAAACGTTTTCTCTTGTATGAACCTGACCTCAGCACTGTGAATGAAATAGGTTCATATTCTAATCGCCTTTGGCATCAGTCTGAGCTCTGGAGTAAAAATTTTAAGGAATACTTCTTTTATACAGGAGAAAAAGGGTTGATTTATCGCCATCGGCCAACCTATACGATATCCCCGGTTTTGAGGCAAAGCACAAAAAAACAAGCGGGGGTGAGTCTGCGGGGAATGATTGAGCTGACTAACGGAAAAGTATTGGCCGGCACGGATAACCACGGAATTCACCTCTATGATCCAGTATTGGACACAGTTACTTCCGTAGTGACCCCAGTGGGCTGGCCGGACGATTTAAAAACGGTAATTGCTAGCCGAACGCTGCTAAAAGATACATCCGGCAACGTATGGCTAACGGCCTTCATGAGGAATACCGAAAATGAGCGACCGGCTGGTTATTTACTGAAATTTGACGAGAAAGCAATGAAAATCAAGGCCTTTCACCCCCTTTCTTCCAGGGTGAAAACGATGGCATTCATCAATGACTCTTTACTGCTAGCGGGGATGGAATCAGAGCTTTTTACGATTAGTCTTAAGCCAGAGGTAAGGACAAAAGTGTTGAAAAAAACTTCAGAAGGTCACAATCTATGGTATGGTATAGAAAAAATAATTCCTTTACCAGAAGATGGTCATTTTCTGTTGGTAACGGCTACCGGCTTGTATCGCTTTGATTATGAGCAAAACAAGGTTGAAGAAATTTTAGTGCCAGGAAGTCAGGTAGATCACTATTTTGATGTTTATCAGGAAAATGCTGCAAGCTGGTGGGTCGGTACTAACGGTGACGGTCTGTATCGGTACGATACGCTCACCGGAGAACTCAAAACCTTCGGATTTAAGCAAGGTATACTATCCGATATGGTATGTGGTATTGTGCCCGAAGGAGAAGATTATTTAATGCTGAGTACCTACCGTGGTTTGTATCGTTTTGATAAACGTCGGGGTTTAGCGAGTAACAAGGGCTTACAAAACGGCCTTGCAGAATATGAATTCAATCGTAACAGCTACCTTGGCTTGAGCGATACCAGCTGGCTTTTCGGTGGGGTCAATGGATTCTATCGCGTGACCAAGGTGAATAGTGTGACAACGGAAGCAGTAACTCCTCCTAAAATATTGTTGTCATATGTTCATTTTAGAAACGAGAACGCTGAGCAGGATACTTTCATTTATAACTTCCATAGTCAATCCGAGGCATTAACGCTTCCAGCTAATGCCCGCAGGCTGCAAGTACAGCTTAGTAGTTTTAACCCGGAAGAGAAAGCCAATGTGCTATTGCATTTTCGTTTACATCCCTCGGAACGTTGGGAGTTACTGCCAGAGAGCGGAGAGCTCACCTTTAACTTTATTCCTCCGGGACACTACCAGTTGCAGGTTGCCGACCGTACGAGTGGCGAAATGCTTTTTAATTTACCCATTTACGCAAAATGGCGGTGGTACGAACGTACTTCCGTCCAATTAGCCGGGGGGATACTTGTCTTGACACTAATAGGCTTGTTGTTGTATTTTTATTTTAAAGGACAGTTAATTCGCGTAAAGACGTTACAATTAGAAGAAAACGACAAATTCCGCCAACGTTTATTCGCTTATATCGCACACGAATTTAAAACGCCACTGACCATCATTTTTGGCCTCACCCAACGCTTACGGCAAGCTCCCGAAAATGAAGTCATAGTGGACCAGTTGAAAGTTATTGAAGAGCATGGCACCTCCATGACTAACCTCGTGAATCAGATGATTGAGCTGAATGAGTTACAGGCCAATGAATGGCAACCTGATTATGCACCAACCGATTTGATAAAGCAGATAAAGTTGATTGTTACTCAATTGCAACCATTGGCTGATAGTTTAAATGCTAAGCTGGAATTTCATGCCAAGGAAAATTTCATTTATCAGTGGAGTGACTTTGAGAAACTAAAAGTCATTGTCAACAACCTGGTCAGTAATGCTTTGAAATTTAGCCCTTTAGATGGGAAGGTTAAGGTCTCAGTGGCTGCAGGAGAAACAACGTGGTCATTGACCGTAAAGGATCAAGGGCCGGGTATTCGCGAAGAAGAAATCGAACATATTTCCAAGCTTTTCTACCGTAGCAGTCAGCAGCACGATAAAGAGTTGCCAAACGCGGGCATTGGTTTAGCTTACGTCAAGGCCATCGTTGAAGCGATGGACGGACGGATGAATATTTACAACGACCAAGGATCAGTTTTCGAAGTGATTTTTCCGGCTCGTGCCATCGATAAAGCCTTGATGAAGGAAGAGGTTGCAGAAGAAACGGTTATTTTAAATACCCAAATAGTTGGTGAGGAGAGGTCGGAGTCCAAGGAAAGCCGTGAACTAGTGTTATTGGTAGAGGATACTCCGGCAATGGCAAATTATGTAAAGAGCTGCTTCCCTTCGGAAAAATACCGCGTTGTATGGGCGCGTAACGGAGAAGAAGGAGAGCAACAGGCTATTGCGTTAGTACCCGATATCATTGTGTCGGATGTGCGGATGCCGGGAAAGAATGGTTTTGAACTTTGTGCGGCCTTGAAGGCTCATCCCGTCACCAATCATATTCCGATTGTAATGCTAACGGCCCTGGCGGATCAGGACAGTCGGTTGGCCGGCTTACAGGCCCGTGCGGATGTCTATCTGGCCAAACCCTTTCAGGAAAAGGAACTGGTACTAACCGTAGCTAACTTACTCTATACCCAGGAGCAAACACGCCTCAGGTATACTGATGATCGGGCACACCCGGAAAAAAGGGTGGTTCCTTCTACTTATCCTCAACATGATGAATTCAGACAGAATATAGATCAAGTATTGGAAAAGCACTTCAACGACGCTTTATTCGGAGTGGAAGAGATGAGCCGTGCTTTATTTCTCAGCCGTACCCAGTTGCATCGTAAATCGAAAGCGCTGCTTGGGAAAAACCCCGGCGATCTCCTGCGCACCTACCGCTTAGAAGAAGCAAAAGCAATGCTTGATACTACCGATTTTCCCATTGCCAGGATAGCCCAGCAGTGTGGTTTTAACGATGCTTCCTATTTTACAAAAGTTTTCACCACAGCTTACCGGATTACCCCATCAAAGTACCGAAAACATTAGGCCTTCGGTTGATTTGGAACGAGATTACCATCATCTTGCAACGAGATTACCACTCCCATCCAACGGGTGATTTTACCTTTGATTGTGACAGTTGACACCTTAGTCAAAGGGAAGTCTTTCCCCTCTTTTGCTTAAAGGTGCTAAACATAGCATCTCTCTTTAAAGACGACAAAATTATCTAATCTCATGAATGGAACGAACTCCAAATGGTACTCCTATGCGGTACCCCAAACAGTGCTTTTTACAAAATTTATCAGTTTAGCGAGCCGCACAGCGTTGCTGCTATTTCTAGTTTATAATCCTGTCTTTCTACAGGCACAGTGCAGCCTACTAGGCCTTCCCGGGCGAGTAATCGCCGAAGACTTTGATGATAGTACACCTCCCTATGATGCAGAATATGAGCTTTTCGGGGATGTAGTGGGCCCGCTCGTTACCGTTACGTCCGGATTGGTAAGGGTTGATATTTGCTACTGGGGAGACGTCGGGAATACAAACGAAACCTGGACCGTAACTATCGCTGGTGAATCATTTTCTACTGGTGCATTTGGATATACTCCATCCGAGGACGACCCAGCCTGTATTCCCTATTTTGTATCAGCAGATGCAGTGGAAAGTGATTTGAACGATAACGGAGATATCAGCATCAGTTACGATAACTTTGGGGATGGCTGGACGACCGACCCCGCTACGGGAACAAGCGATGAGTTTAATGCCCAGGTACTTTTTGTGCTGCTGGATTTCGATATAGACATTTCTGTCACCTCAGCAACCAGTACTTGTCAGGATGGTGATGATATTGACTTTGACGGTATTCCCGCCAACGGAGACGTACCTGGAGATAACGCTTATTTTGATATCATTCCTTTTACTGATGACTTTGACCGTGAGACGGGTATACTCGATGTTTCCGAAATCGCTCCCGGAACCTATACTGCCAGATACACCTACACTATTTATGGCTGTCAATTCAGAACGACAAGGACCGTAGAGGTTTTTGCCACACCCACTGCTACTTTAGAGGATTACACGCTCAATTGCGCTGCGCCGGGCCAGGTTATTAGTCTTAATCTTATGTTTTCGGATGACAATGATCCCGGTGGCACTTTCGCAATAGAAAGTGGGACGGGGGGGAGCATTAATGGAGACCGTTTTACTGCACCTATGGAGGGAGGCTGTTTCACCATTAGTTATACACCCCCCAATCCCGATAACTGCTCGGCAGTTGTAAGTTCGGAAGCAGAACTGCTGATTAATGTTCGTCCGGATCCAGCCTTGAGTGTCGATTTACCTGCTTTTATTTGTAGTACCGAGGATATCACTGTCAATGTTACGAATAACAGCAATGGCCCTAATCCCGTACTTACGATCAATGACGAAGAGGTCGACTTTGGAGAAAACACCTTAGCGGCACCCGAAGAGGAAGGCATTATCGCGTACGAAATTTGCCTGACAGAAACGACTACGCCAGAAGACTGCGGAAGCATTACCGATTCGGAAGATTGCAGCAGAATAGCGTGTGAAACCGTCAGGGTATTCAATAATGGTGCGGGCTGTGGTGCCGATGGCCCATTCCTGAGCGAGTGCGTACCCGACCCCGAAGCGATGGACCTTTGCCCGATTGAAACCCAATCCTTCTTTGATTTTACGTGTGGATTAATTCAAATTGACCCCATACCAATGGGCGAAGAAAGCTTAGATTTTTCGGTGATCCAGGCGGAAATCACCAACGTAGAACCAGAAATCGCCTTCTGTGATACGGAAGAAATCTGTTTTGACTATCAGGGCAGTTTGCCCGGAGAGATCGGAGGAATAGCCAGCGGAGGCCCAATGATCAGAGATCTGAGCGAAGCGGCAGATGCGGCGTGTACCATTATCAATTTCACTTTCTCGCTACCTCCACCTTTGGAATTCGTTGAGATAGACCCCTTGCCCTTTCCTGATGTGGTAGAGGACGCTTGCGATAAAACCATTGGCGAGTTTGTAGCGGATGCTATCGCGAACGAGGTAAATGCCGACGGTGGCAGTGGTTTGATCGTAGCTGACACCGATGGCGATGGTGCTTTTGACCAAGTGGTGGAAGAGTACCTGTTTCCCGGAAACGGCAACGCCTGTGTACCCAATAATGTGCAAGGTGCGGGAGTCATTAGTATTCGTAATGTGGTGAATTTCCCCTTTTCGACTCAATCCGCCTGCGGGGTACCAACTACCGAGGGAGCGACGCTAATCGATCGCTTGCCTATTGGTTCCGTTCCCATTATAGGTGGTGCAATATCTGATGCTTTGCGTATTCAGGGGTGTGATTTTCCGTTGGATTTATCCGATGAAGAAACCGTTCAGATTCCGGTTTTTAATAACAGCCCACCTGAGTTTGCCAACTGCAACTCAAACGGGTATACGTTTTCGGCCAGCAGCAACTGTGACAACATTGCCAACTGGTCTATTCCCGTTGCCTACGATCCTTGTGACAATGGCATTCTACCGTATCGCGGCCGTACTGCTGACACGGATGCCAGTAATTTTATCGGCACTCCGGACGCAGCGGTAGAGATCACGCAATCAGGCCTCTACCAGACGGCAGGCCCAATTCCTGGCTCACAGCTTCCGGGAGGTGATTACGAGGTTACCTACACCGCCTACTCTTGCGCGGGTGTGGAAGGAAGCTGCACTTTTCCGGTAACGGTCAGTGGTGGCAATACGATCTTGGCATTGGTTTGCCCGGATGATGTGACGGTAAAAACCGATTTCGATGTTTGTACCGCCCAGGTAACAGGAATCGGCATACTGAGTGGAAGCGATTGTAATAGCATCATTAATTATTCCATCGTTTTTGCCGATGGCACCACCGCTTCCTCAAGCACTGATTTCAACGATGGAAATCTTGGAACGGTCAACAGCGCTGATGGGATTACCTTCCCCCTAGGCGAAAGCACCGTGACTTATACATTGATGATTGACCTCAACGGCGACGGCGACGCTGATGATACTATAGATGACGTGATGGAAACCCAAACCTGTACCTTTACGGTAACGGTGGTGGACGGCCAACGTCCCGATGCTTTCTGTATTGACGTAGACGTGCAGTTGGATAATACGGGCAATGTGACAGTCTTCGCCGCTGACCAAGGCGATGGCTCTCCCTTCGTTGATGGGGGCAGCACGGATAACTGCGATACGGATCTTGAAATACTGATTGCTAAACCCGGAGAAACCTTTGATATTTCCGCGAATTTCGATTGTACCGAAACGGGCTACAGCCTGGTGACACTACAAGTAACCGATGATGCTGGTAATACCTCTACCTGCTTGTCGCAAATTCACGTGCAAGATTTCTTTGATGGTATTGAATTCGACTTGGATTTACCTGAACTCTGCTTGGAGGCCAACAATCCCGATCAGCTGGATTTCTCCAACTACCTCGTCATCACCCTACCTGATGGCACTACCCTGACTCACGCCGAAGTGGTAAACAATACCTATCTGGGCGATGCTGTCGGCGGCTTTGGCCTTAGTGTCTTTTCCCCGGCTGCGGGCACGACTTCTACTGACCCCGGTACCATCTCCTCTGATGGTGTGTTTACTCCTGGTGATGGTACCGGTTACATCACGGTATCTTACGTACTGGCCCTACCTGGAGCAGTTGTACAAAACAGCAACGTGGGGCTGAACGGTTGTTTGGAAATCGTCCATTCGACCTTCGAACTGCGTCAACCCTTAGCGATGGAAGCCCCGGTTTGCGAGTGTATCGTACAAAACGATCGTGTGGTAAACTTAGGAGAAGTGACTGGCGGTCTGGAGCCTTACACCATTCAGTACGGCGGCGTACAATTGGACCTGGATCGTGATGGAATCGCTGACGATACCGATGGCGAATTTACTTATCAGGGATCGATCTTCTCTTCTAATGGAACCATAACTTTTGACATCACTGATTTTACCCAAGATCTGGGGAATCTGCTCGTCAATTACACTCAACCCACTTGGTCGTTCACCATCCTGGACGCCCGGGGGTGTGAACTCTTCCGCTCTGGCTCTTGTGATAATGACGACGAGAACGGCACGCCTGAGATTCTGTGTGAAGACCTCGGACCAGTAGCACTGACGACCGAAGAATTCGTGTGTGAAGCACAACATACCTGGGAGCACCCGCTACCCACCGACAACTGTGATGTAATTATTTACACTTATACCATTACCAACCCTGACGGTTCGGTAGCCGGGCCTTTCGACATTACCGCACTGCTTAACCCAGACATTACCAACCCGCTGCCGGACCAGTTTTTTGCTACTTACGATTTCGAACATTTAAGTCCTACGGAGAATGTTTCTACCGTGACTTACTACGCCGAAGACGCCGTTGGTAACTTTAGTCAATGTAGCTTCGAGGTGACCGTAACGGACGATGATGCGCCCCGCTTTATCAATTGTCCGGAGCCCGCAGTGATCGTAGACGCACCACCGACTTGGTGTAGTGCGTACGCCAATTACTCCCTGCCATTGGCCGAAGACAATTGTGACATCCCCGTGGTAACACAAATCGACGATACTGGCCTGACTTCCGGTGACATCTATCCCGTAGGCATTACCATCAATACCTTTGAGGCGATCGACGCGACGGGAAACAGGACGCTTTGTGATGTGAAAATTATTGTCAACGACTACCATACGCCTCCGAGCTTCGTATGTCCCGATGACGTAACGACCGCAAACGATTTTGGCGACTGTGGTGCTGTAGTGGACGATATCGCTCCTGCAAATATCGAAGATAATTGTCCTGATAACCTGACGGTCGCTTACCGTATCGAAAACGAAGCTGGCGAAGAAATTGCGAATGGACTAGACGATGCCAGTGATAATTTTTTCGAGTTGGGTACGAGCACCGTGACTTACTCACTTCAGGATATGCCGCTATTGCTCATCACGGAAATAACGCACGACCTGAGCGATCCCGTAGACGGAACCGTACCCGTACCTCCCTTTAGCATAGGCAATGCGGTGGACGGTGACTACCTGGAAATTACCAACTTCAACTCCGCCAGTTTGGATGTAAGTTGTCTGATGATTGAACGACTGTCGGCCGCTGGTAGCGAAATATTTGCCGTGCCTACAGGTGTTATCCTGGCCCCCGGCGGTGTGTTGACTATCCACTTCGGTGACGGTACGGACAGCCCGGCGGATAACTTCTACAACATTCCCGGCGCGGCTAACCTGGATGCTGACGCCCCTGCGGCCTACATTGTCAGCTTATCGCGCTCTATTCTGGATATTGCGGTACTCAACGATTTTGACATCAGCGGCTTGGCTCCTTTACAGTACAATCTGGCTGGACGCGAGATCGAAGATTACTGGTCAGGTACGATCAGTCCGCTATTTGGTGGCGGCATCATCAGAACCACGGTTTGGGACACCAATACCGCTGCTGACTTTGAGCCAGGTGAGGCCTGTTTGCCAACAACCATTGGAATGCTAAACCCGAGCTTGCCACAACCTACGCCTAACGGTGCTCAAACGGCTATTCAGGCCCAACCCATTACCCGCCTGGAATGCAGCTTCACCGTAACGGTGACCGACGCAGAAATGGCTATTTGTGGCCTTTACGGCGACTATACGGAGTATCCCGGTAATCCGGAAACGATCGCTTACGGCGAATGTGTAGAATCCGTCGTGACGGTCGACGAATTCTTTACCATTGCCGACTTAAATCTTTCCCTTGCGGGGGACGCGGGGGATTTCGCTGATCTGACCTTCTCGCTCATTAGCCCGGAAGGTACCTTGATTGAACTGCTGATAGCAGAATGTACGGGGACCAGCGCTTTCGATTTCACGTTGGACGGCGACTCCGAACTGGCTGAACCTTTTCTGGATAATTGCGCTAGCTTGAACGGTGGCCTAACTTTAGTACCTACTGGCAATATCGAAGCTTTTAATGGCGAACAAGCCCAGGGCGATTGGACCCTCCAAATCGGCCACAACGGAACGGTCACCACTGATCCGGCTACGCTTGCCACTTGGAGTCTACTCATCAGTGCTCGGGAAGCATACGACCAAATGGACGTGACCCTTGAAAACGATCTCAACCTGTGTGGTGCGGAATACACCTACCTGCAAGCCATCCTGTTCGATAACTGCCCTGGTGGTAGTGTACAATTGACGATCACCTTTGAGGGTGGCGCCGTAGAATTAGATCAAACCTTGTCGATTTTTCCGGAGAATACTGAATTTACCTATTTCTTCCAGGTGGGAGAAACGACCGTACTGTATACCCTGACCGATGCTGCGGGCAATACCTCGACTTGTGGCTTTACCGTAACCGTATTAGATGTTCAGTTTCCTGAAATTACTTGTCCAGACGATCTGGTGATTCAACTGGGGCCAGGCGAGTGTGAAACTAACCAGTATCCAACCACTCCAATTTTTGAATTTGATAACTGCCCGGATTACGTGCTCAGTTCTTTCCCTCCAGGAACATCCGTCCCGATTGGTGATACGACCATCACGCTGATTATCACTGACGCTTCTGGCAACGAAACGACCTGTACGTATAATCTGACGGTACTGGAATTTGAGACGGATCAGGCGCTGGCTTGTATCAACGAACAAAACGTGTCGTTGGGTGCTGATTGTCAGGCAACGATCACCGCAGATATGCTATTGAGTGGCGACCTGTACCGCTGTTACGATAACTATATCGTGACACTCTATCCAGACATGCCGGACACGGGGGCTGAGCCGATCTCTACCTCGCCCTTGATCACGGTAGACTACGTGGGCGAAACAATTGTAGCAGAAATCTGCGACCCCGACACAGGAGAGTGCTGCTGGGGTTTTGTGAACGTGGAATACAAGTTGATTCCTGAATTCATTTGTCCGGCCGATACGGTTGTAAACTGTACTGATTTGACTGGCCCCGATCTCTTAGGCGTGCCCGAAGTAACCTCTTGCGTACCCGGTGGCGCAGTCGTCACGCACCAGGATGAGTTGACGGATAACGGGGCCTGTGGCGAACCGCGTTTTGTGATCATGCGTACTTGGACGGTAGCCGACGCCGTGGGTAATTCTGCCCAGTGTACGCAAACTATCGAAGTGGCGACTTTTGATCTGGACCAGATTATGTTTCCCGAGAATTACGACGGCATCACTAATCCGGTGCTTGATTGTTCAGCAGTACTGGCGGATCCCACGCTGACCTCACCCGATAACTTGGGGTACCCGACCATCAACGGAACGGACCTCTACGAAGCGATCTATTGTTCGGCCGCCATCAACTTTAACGACGAGACTTTTTACATTTGTGATAATAGTTTTCTGTTGTTCAGAACCTGGCGTATCGTGAATCAGTGTCTCCCGAACCCATTGTCGGATGTCCGGGAATTCACTCAGATCATACGGGTTGAGGATTCGGACGGGCCCGATTTAAGCTGTCCGGAAGATGAAACGATCAGCGTCTCTCCGTTCGACTGTACGGCTACTTATCAGGTGCCAGTATTGGATATTTTGGATGCCTGTTCGGACGTTACTTATATCGTGCAAGTGGATAACGATACCTTAACATCTCAGTCCAATAATCTGTACATCGTTACCGGCTTGGAACGTGGTGATCATACGGTCACCTACCTTGCACAAGATGCCTGTGGTATTCGTTCACAGTGCAGCTTCACAGTGACGGTAGAGGATCAAATAGCACCAACAGCCAGCTGTAACGATGAATTGAATGTTTCTATCGGCGGTGGTGACGTAGCCAACGGCCTGTTCGGGCAATCCCGTATCTTAGCCACCGATGTAGACGAAGGTTCTCGTGACAACTGTAGTACCGTGGATCTGGAAGTACGCCGGAACTACTGGCACAACGACACTTGCGATCCGAGCGAGAATAGCTGGAGTCCCTGGGGCGATTTTGTAGATTTCTATTGTTGTGATATCAACAACGAAATCACCATCGAACTGCGCGTCACTGATGCCGTCGGCAACCAGAATACTTGCTGGTTGACGATTACACCGGAAGATAAGCTGACCCCGTTCTGTTATGCTCCTGATAATATGGAGTTGACTTGTAATGATCTGCCACTGACTTTCCCTGGTGACATTGAGACGGCTTACGACGAAGACTTCGCCGCTACCTCGATCATGATGAGCTCGATCTTCGGAGGAGCAACAGGAACAGACAATTGTGTGGTGGATACCATCGTAGAGCGTACGCCTAATATTCAGATCAATGATTGTGGTTGGGGATCAATCACTCGTCGTTTCGAAGCTTGGCAGCTACGCCCAGAAGGCGATGCTAACGGCAATGGTGCTATCGATATCAACGAAGT
>NZ_JBOEFX010000075.1:0-98034 GCF_050633125.1 Lewinella sp. | reverse complement strand
GTTTACACCTTTACACTTTTCCAACCTTTACACCTTCCTTGGGTGCGGGGTGCTTTATACGAGGTTACAGCACTAACGTTTACCCCCTTACACTCACCCAACCTTTACACAGTTCAAGGGTGCGGGTAGGATGCCTAATTTGCAAGGCCGCTGCCGTAACAGTTTACACAGCATTGTACAAAAAAAAGTTGGGCCATCGCTTTTCAAAAAGCGGGGCTCAACTTTTTTTTTGCTATTCCTAAAACCGCTGAATCAGATCAGCATTAAGGTCTTTTTCGGACGACACTGTTCTTTCTTTAGAAAAATATTGATAAAGCCCCCAAAACAACAACGCCTCCCCAATGTTTCCGGCCAAGCCGATTCCGCTAAAGACGACGCCCAACATTGTATGGTCAATATTGTCCGCCATATAAGGAAGATAGATCATGCTGATCGAATAGCTGAGCAGATGGCTCAATAGAAAAAGAACAATCCCAGCAACAATTATTCCCCGATGTTTACTCGCCTGGGTAGACCAAATGTTGTGGCCTAAGCGAATCAGAAAAACGACGGCAATGATGCCAGGTACCATTATTAGCAACTGCAAAGCAATTTCTGGCTGGCTGAAAAACATTTTTAGCAGGTTTCCCATGTGTATCGAATTTTACTTGTGATTATTCTGATTTTCTATTACCCATGCCTAGGGTAAAACTCACCGCAACAACATCACATCCCCCGAAAACACCTTGGTGGTTCCATCCTCGTAGTGTACCTCCAAAAAGTAGACGTAGATGCCTTGTGTAAGCTCTTCCCCCAAGCGATTTCCATCCCAGCGGTATTTAGCATCGCCCAGCAGGCCACTGCCCTGCTCAAAAACGAGACCTCCCCAGCGGTCGTAAATTTGCATCCTTAAAATTTGAGTATCGCTATTACTGACACCTTGCGGCGAGAAAAAATCATTGACACCGTCCAGGTTAGGGCTAAAAACATTGGGCAAGTAAAAAGGACAATTACCCGTTCCCACAGTCACCGCCAAAGTATCGGTGCAACCTAGACTATCACTAACAATATACTGATAAGTACCTGCGGCTAAGGCCGAAACCTTTTCTTCTGTTGGAATCATCACACCATTCTGACGTAGACTCAACGGCTCAGTGCCTCCATCAAAAGCCAGCGTAACTTCTCCGTCTTCTTCGAGACAGGAAGCAGATTGCTGGTTTTGCAAAGCAATCCTCACAGGAGGCGTATCCACCAATGTAACGGTCGTTTCTGCAAAACAGCCCGAGGCATCTTCTGCACGAACGGTATAGGTTCCGGCCGCGAGGTCGCTAAAAACCGGACTTATTTCATTACCAAGATCATTAATTTCATAAGAATACGGCGGTATGCCCCCAGTGGCGACGATTTCGATGCTCCCGTTGTTCTCTCCACAAGTGGCATTCGCGACCAACACTTCGTCTATTTCAAAAATCCCACTCGGCAAAACAGTCGCAGAAGCAGTCGCGGTACACCCTGCCTGATCCACCAAGTTGAGGGTATATTCCCCTGCCGCCAAGCCAGAAAAATTGCCATTATTTTGCACAGGTCCACCATTCAGAGAAAACTGAAAAGGCAGCAGTCCTGCTGTCACTGAAAACGACAGAAAACCGTTGTCTTCCCCACAACTCGTAGAGACAATGTTGACATCAGAAATAACGGGAATCCCTGCACCACCCAGGTTGGCCTGCGTCATCGCAGTACACCCGACAGCATCGATAATTTCCAACTGGTAGCTCCCAGCTGGCAAATCAGTGACCGTCAAACTACTACTCAGTATTCCATTTACATAGTACTCGTAGGGTTGAAGGCCGCCGGTAACAACTACTTCAATCTGACCATTGGTCAACCCACAGGTGGTATTTGTTATCCTCACTTCATTAAAAGCGGGCACATCCGCAGTAGGAACAAGCTCCTGGGTGCGTATGCAACCAACTTCATCCGCCACATAAACGGTGTACGTCATTAGTGATAGATTGCTAAAACCGGGGCTCGCTTGAAAATTCATACCATCCAACGAATAAGTCAGTGCCCCTACCCCACCGCTGGCGGTGATACTGATACTTCCATCAGCATTTCCACAGTTAAACCCATCCACTGTCACGTCATCAATATACACGGGGTTCGACCCAAAAAACTCGAAGGTGCTCGCGCCACCACTTACTTGCAACGGAATAGAACAGTAAAAATCAAGGCTATTATCCACAAAGTTCACTTCGTAGACATTGGCAGCATTGTCCGTCAAGGCATACACCGATATTTCATCACAGCTTTCCGCAAAGGAGACAATGCCAAAAATACGTCCCGGCACACTGCCATTAACAGCAATGGTACTGTTTGAGGGCTCTTGAATATCAACTTGAACGATATTGTCGTTTTCTGAAGCCATGTACAATTCGCCATCGAAGAAAGTCAGATCGCCCTCGGCGCCAAAACCAACATCACCAACAAACGTCCCCATATCCGAAGCCAGGTCATAACGCCACAAATCACCTTCCAGGCCGCAAACGTAGAAGATACCTTCCGCAGAAATCGTCAGCGCGGTATACAATTGGGTCGCGCCGGGCTCAAACATGTGCAAAAACGTGCTGGCACCCGTCAAGGGGTCTATTTCGTACAGCTGCCCCGTAGACGTAACACAGTACAGATTGCCGTTGGGGTGAAAACTAATATCGGTAGAACTGACCGGCATCGCACCAATCAATTGGTAACTACAATCGGATAAATCCAGGCTATACAGCTGGTTATTGAGCGTGCTCAAAAAGATATCCTGTGCCTTAAGAGAGGTCGACAACAGTAGAAAAAAAGAGAGGCTCAGTAAGGTACGCATTCGTCTTAGTTGGGGGGATGTTGATTCACAAAGATAAGCACAACCCTTTTATCTGCCTTTAAGCGGTATTAATTCTGGCCCCGCCATTAACCTTGCTATTACCTTAGTTTTGGGAAATTGTTCCAATATTATTTTGATAAACACGGTAATTGGTATCGATAGTATCATCCCGGGAACTCCCCAAAGGAATCCCCAAAACATGAGCATTACCAAAATGGTGATCACATTTATTGAAAAAGATTTACCCATAAAAATAGGTTCCAGCACCCCTCCCATGACCAGTTGAACAAGCGTTATGGTGAGTATAAAAAACAATAGTGTTCCGGTGGTATCCAATTCTACAAAAGCAAACAATGCTAATAATAGAACAGAAATAACGGAGCCTATCATTTGAACAAAATTAATTACAAACGCAAATAAGCCCCAGAAAACGGGGAAACTTACCCCAAAGAAATAGCAAGCAAGAGTAAAACCTAAACCCGTAAAAAAGCTGATAATAAACTTTACTTTGATGAATGTTATCAAGTCATTTTCAATGCGCATGAAAACTTTAATAGATGAAAATTTCTGCCGAATAACGGTTTCGTTTAAGATCATCTGAAAGTTCAAAGACTCGGCAAGAAGTAATATCGCAAAGAAGAAGGTCATCAAGGTCATTGAGATCGTGTTGCCGATCAAATCAATGGTTGAACCAAAGGTCTCGCTTACATCTATTTTCTCAAAATAGTGCTGTACAATGCCTTTTCCTCCTCCTCTTTCAATACCAAAAAAGTTTTCTAAAGGCGTAATTAATTTTTCTAATTTCAGTTCTGCCTTTTCAAATAGATTATTTTCGGATGCTAGAATTTCTCCACTTGAAATATGAATGACCTNNATGACCTCCCCTGTCAACTTAATAAACACCCCGATAATCACTACAACGATTAAAATGCTAATTACTTTAGGCACATTTTTCGTCCTTAACCAACGAACTAAAGGCCAAAAAAGTAATGCTATAAACATCGAAAAAACAAGCGGGATAAATATAAAAGACAATAGCTTTAGCACGTAAAAAATTACGGGTAGTGCTATTATTAGTAACAATATATTTGTTGTTCTTCTTTCATTCATTTTTTGTGTACGCCTTTATTTTGTGATTCTCTGACATTTTTTGTGNNAAAGTGAAAATAACGCTCCTTATCAGTCGCTTGACATTTTCACTTTAGCCTGACCACAGAAAACATCAGAGAAGGTGTTTTATTTCGGCTGTCTCGTCATGACCATGTAGGGGGTTACGCCCCCTGAGCTACGAAACACCTGCCTACTTGCACCTGGTTCGCAGGTGACAACCATAAGTGGCCTTCCACAAAACATATCAGGAACCAAAAAGATTAATAGGGGCCATGTTCGCACCAGACTATTTGCCGCTCCTTTGTGCAGGGTATGAACCCCTGCCTACGGAGCAGCTACTATCTCGTATTGGTTCCTGTCGGGCCACGGCCCGCCCATGTACCCCGCTGGCGGGGTCAGCCCGTAGAGACAGGTGCTTTTGCTGTTAGCTCTCTCTCTCGATTCTTTGGATCGGCCCCTCTAGCTGGACACACTTCTTGCTGCGAGTAGCTTTTCATCACTGCTTTATTCCATTTTCAACCGATCTCTTACCTCCATCAGTGCAAAGCCTAGCCAGTTGGTACCCATCCACTGGGTAGGGTCGCTGGCACGTGGGTCTTCTGCCGCCATACCTATTCCCCAAATCGCATCATTGGGGGCCGCCTCTACCAGTACTTGGTCGCCCGTACTGAGCAAGAAAGATCGTAAGCGTTTTGATTTGGAAAATTTCAAATAGTTCCCTTCTACCACCAACTCCATCGCGGCAGTGCTCCACTTCTCCTCTTGAAAACCTTTGACTTTGCGTCCAAAACGCTTGGCTTCAACAGGGGAATCTGCTTTGAGGATATGCTGGCGCATTTGTTCATCCTTGAACAAGCGTGCTTTTCCGGCCATCATCCAATGTTCAGCGGTAGGAAAATACTCGTCTTCGAAAGTAAACCCGCTGGCATACCATTGCGAAAGACAGCTCTTACCGATACCTCCATCCTTGCGCGGGCGATGCCCCCAGAAGTACAGAAAGTCAACGGCTTGACCGCTTTCGATAGTTTGGATTATTTTTTGAGTGTTGTAAAACATCTTTTTTTGATTAAGAAACAGCGCGAAAATAAAGTGTGTGTTTTCTACGCAATATGAATAACCTCACTGCTGCACCAGCATCGCTTTCTCTGCTGCAACGCCAATGGTCGCTACCGCACCGCTATTAAAATTAAGAAAATCCTGTTCAATGCCATCACTAAAAATAACGCCTTGACTGGGCATGAGCGAACTTAAACGCAAGTGTTCTTGCTCGCCCAGCTTGCCTGCCACCATGTTGATCTGGGTCTGCTTGGAGGCAAAAGGCTCCCTTACCGCAAAGATCAACTCGTTGGAAGCTACTTTTGGCGGCTCAAAGCCCGTAGGCACCCCGAAAATCGCTGGCACACGCTGCACCATATTGAATACGGAGCTTAGCCAAGCCGTGGAACCTGCCCGCGTAGAGACCAGCAAGCCGCTAGAGGAATGCACCTCCTGCTGCTGTCCCATCGCAATCTCGTAACGAGCCGAAACATGGCTGGCCGCACCAATAAACAATTCATTGAAGGCCAACAGCCGCTGACCATCCTGTAGGCGAGCTTCCGCCAGGCTGACCTCCTCTACCGGAAAGTCATTGCGTTGGATGCGGCGTACCCCGTCCAGGAAGTTGCTTACCGTGTAAGGTAACAAAACCCCATCGTAGCGATCTTCATCCGGGTTGATAGCCAGAATGGGGCAGCTTCCAGCGTATTTGGCCGTATTGGCCACCAGGCCATCCTGCCCCACTGTGATGATCAAATGTTGTTTGGCAAATAAGTATCCCGGCAGGAAGGAACGATCAAGCAACTTGTATTTCAACACTCCTGTCAGCTGGCGTTGCACTTCCGTCAAAGCATGGTGAAAATTGAGGTGTTCCTTTTCGTATTCCGCAAAGTCACCGCCGTTTCGCTCCAAATAGAACTGGGCCTGGGCCTTGGTGTTGAAGCGTTCAATGAGTTGCTCCAAGCGGGTTTTGCTTTTTACGATCAGGGCATATTCGTAACTCATTATCTTCCTTTTTCCAAGAGGTTCTCTAATAGGTCCGGGCTGATGTTGAGGTTGCCAATCTTGCCTGCATTCTCTGCCAGTTCACGGAACGCGAGCGTCATGTTCAGGCGAGGGTCAGGGTTGTTAGACAAGGCGGTGATCATCTTCCAATCCAGGTCTTTGTAAGGTTTCAGGGTGGTATCTACAACGTATGCTTTCGTATCCGCGAGCTTGCGGTCATTGATGGCTTTTTGTTCTACCAGCGATTGGCGTTGCTGCTCTAGTTCAATGTTTCCGGCCATCACCATTTCATTGAGTTTTCGCTTATTCTCCTGGCGAAGCACCTCTGACTCCATCTTCTTTTCCGTGATTTGCTTCTGCTTTTCTTCGACGGCAATCTCGGTATTAAGCTCTGACTCTTTGATCTTCCGCTCCTGCTCAACCGCAAAATTGCGGCGTTCGTAGATGGCTTGATCAGCCTCCTGTTGGAGTTTCTCACGAGTGGATGTTTCCAGTGCCCGCGTCATTTCCGGTACCGCACGAACCGCCAGAATGTTGACCCCCATGATCTCGATACCCAGCATGCTAATCATCGGAGACGATTGGAGCCCGCTCAGTATGCGCTGCTCTAAGGTCGAAGCTGCACCAAGGGTGTCCTGCAAACTCAGGCCATGAATAAAAGCCGTCACCGCCGTCTGCGCCTCGTTGATGGTACGCTGATTGAGCTTTTCCAGATCATTCTTTTTGTACCTCCCCTCTTCATTGACGGTGAAGTCGAGAACGTCCGCCAGTTTTTTAGGTTCACTGATCTGGTAACTGATCTGCCCCTGGATGGTAACCGTTTGGTAATCGGCACTCATCTCCTTGAAGACGAAAGGCAAATCATTGCCTCCCATCGGAATCGCAACAATGGAGCTATTGGGGGTAAAATAGAAAAAAGAGAGACCGCGCCCTTCTTGGTTGATGGCGCCGTTTTTGTAGTGCATGACGTAGGTCATCGCGTCGAACTGAATGTGTTTGAAACCGAACATATTATTTGGGGTTTTTAGAACCTGTAAGGGGTTTAAATTTCGGGCTGCTCTTGCCAAATTATGAGTTGTACTTCGTTCTTCTTCGGTCGCGTAGCTTTGGCTATGCTCCCTCATCGGGCCTCGTCCAACACATAATTTACCTACGTTCGCTCCAAAAATAAACTCCTTACACGTTCTTTAGTTTGTTTTATTTCTAAACGAAGTATCAATACGACAAATATACAGGCACTTAGTTTAAAAAGCAAACTAAGTAGCAAAAAAACTTCAATTAGTAACCCATAAAGTCAGGATTTGACCACTAAATCTGGAAGAAGTGGTGGCTGCTAGCCCCCTTACTCCGAGCCCCTCTGTCAGAAACAAGCAACCTGGTTGTAGAAAACCTATCCCCGACTCTACGAGCCGACCCCGCCAGCGGATATCCCAATCGCTAGAACAGCAATAGTCGCGCAGGCCGTGAGGCCGGAGCGCGGGGCCCGGAGGGGGCAAGGACGAAGGATAGAAGGAAGCGATAGCGACCGAATAGTCTGGTGCCGTAGTGGTGTTTGCGAAGCAACACCGCTACCGGCATGGCCCCAAATATAGTCCTCCAAGGCAGGATTTGTGATTTCTGACTTACTCTTTTTTAGCCTCGCTGCGTTAAAGCCTCGCCGTAACTCCGGTTATGCCTACGTTTTTCGCCTTGCTAGTCTAAAAAACAGAGGCGTCATATTCTCACAAATCCTGCCTTGGTAGACTATAACCAGCACCTTAAGCATTTTTGGGGTTACTACGACTGAACAATTTGGCCCATGAATAGCAGGTAGAAAAGGAGTAATATCCAGCCTTCCCAGCGGGTGATCAGGCGATCGAAGGCCATGACGCCAAAGAGAATGGTCATGACGATCATGAGGGGAAGGTAGAACGAGATGATGTCGGCAGGGATTTCCAGGTTGCCTATTAAGCCAGGAACGGCCATCACGATGAAGGTGTTGAAAATATTGGAGCCTAAGACATTACCGATGGCAATGGAGGCTTTTCCGCGTCGGGCGGCAGTAAGGCTTACAACCACTTCGGGTAGGCTAGTGCCAATGGCTACGGCAGAAAGCGCAATCAGCTTAGGAGGAATGGTAAGGATAGTGCTAATTTGGGTGATGGCATAAATCGTGTATTCGGCACCGAAATAGACCAATACGCCACCCAAAACGAGCAATAAATAATGTTTGGGTAAGGCTTTGGGGCGGTCATCACTGTCTGCTCGTTCGTTGCCTTTAAAGGAATAAGTAAGGAAAAGGATCAATGCAAGGATTAAAAGTATGCATTCAAAAGTGCTCAAATGTGAATCCGCGAGTACAAACCACAACATGAACGCTGATGCCCAGAGGAAAGACATGTCTATTAGCCACAGGTCATTGTCGAGGTGAATGTTTTTCACTACAATGGCGGTAAGGCCTAAGACTAAAGCAATATTGGTAATGTTGGAGCCAATAACATTGCCCACTACTATTTCGGATTGTCCTGCAAATACAGAGGCAATAGAAGTGGCCAATTCTGGCAAGGAGGTGCCAAAAGCAACAATGGTGACCCCAATAATAAAGGGAGAAATACCCATTGAGAGGCCAATGGATTCAGCAGAATCTACGAACCAGTTGGATGCTTTGAGCAGGGTAGCCAGTGCTGCAATAAAAATACCAATATAGAGGAGTAAATCCATGTCTTATTATTGCTCAATGTGTTTTTGTGCTGTTCTAAAAGAATTGGCAGGCCGTAACGGTCCTGCCAATTCTAATGATGTTAGTAAAACAACTTCTCTTCGACTTTAGTCGAAGGGGGAGCGGTCTTAGTAACGGTAGTATTCTGGCTTGAATGGGCCTTCTTTCTTCACGCCGATGTAATCGGCTTGGTCTGTAGAAAGCTCTTCTAGTTCTACACCAATCTTAGCAAGGTGCAGGCGTGCCACCTGCTCGTCGAGATGCTTAGGCAGGGTGTATACTTTGTTTTCGTAGTTATCTTTGTTGGTCCACAGTTCGATTTGTGCCAATACTTGATTGGTGAAGCTGTTAGACATAACAAAACTTGGGTGACCAGTAGCACAACCCAGGTTTACCAAGCGGCCTTCGGCCAACACGATGACGTCTTTGCCGTCGATGGTGTATTTGTCTACCTGCGGCTTGATTTCTACTTTCGTAGAACCATAGGTGCCGTTTAACCAAGCCATGTCAATTTCGTTATCAAAATGGCCGATATTACAAACGATCGCTTTGTCGCGAAGTAAACGGAAGTGCTTCTCGGTAATGATATCCTTATTACCGGTAGCGGTGATTACGATATCAGCGCGAGGAATAGCTGTTTCAGAGCGCAATACTTCGAATCCGTCCATAGCTGCCTGTAATGCACAGATAGGGTCTACTTCAGAAACGATTACACGACAACCTGCACCACGTAGGCTCGCTGCGGTACCTTTACCTACATCACCGTAACCAGCAACGAAAGCTACTTTACCAGCCATCATGACGTCTGTCGCACGGCGGATAGCATCTACTGCCGATTCTTTACAACCGTACTTGTTGTCGAACTTAGACTTGGTTACGGAGTCGTTCACGTTGATCGCCGGCATCGGAAGGGTGCCTTTGTTCATACGCTCGTATAAGCGGTGTACACCAGTAGTGGTTTCTTCGCTCAGGCCGTTGATGTCTTTTACCAATTCAGGGTAATCATCGAGTACCATATTGGTCAAATCACCACCATCATCGAGGATCATATTTAGGGCCTCTCCACCAGGGAAGGCACGTAGCGTCTGTTCGATTGCCCAGCTGAATTCTTCCTCGTTCATACCTTTCCAGGCGTATACAGGAATTCCTGCTGCTGCGATAGCTGCTGCTGCGTGGTCTTGGGTAGAGAAGATGTTACAGCTAGACCAGGTAACTTCAGCACCCAATTCTACCAGTGTTTCGATCAATACCGCAGTTTGAATTGTCATGTGCAGACAACCCGCAATACGTGCACCTTTCAGGGGCTTGCTTACTCCGTACTCTTCGCGTAGGGCCATTAGGCCTGGCATTTCAGCCTCTGCTAATTCAATTTCTTTACGGCCCCAGTCGGCCAGGTTAATATCTTTAACCTTGTACTTTAATGTTTCTGTTGCAGACATGCAATTAAATTTTCAATTTGGCAATGGCCGGAGATTTGCTACCGGCCAGAATTCGACCGCAAAAGTACGCAATTATTCGCGGTTTTGAGGTCTTTGTTTCAATGCTTTACGCAGGGTTAACAATAGAGAAGGGCTAAGTGTTTTCACTCTTCGGCACTGTCTTCGTATTTCCATTTAGCACCGAAGCGTTCTACCAGGATGTTGTCATAATGATCGGCGCGTTCAAAGAGGTGTTGGAAACGTTTTTTGCCGCTCTCTACTTCCAGGTAGCGATCATAGATAAGAATAGACAGGATAACATCGCGCCCTTTGACACTAAAGGTTAGGCCATCATCTTCGTAGTTTTCTCGTAGCAAGTATTCGTACAATTCACCCAGTTGGTCCTGGGGTAATCGGCAAAGGTGAGCGTCGCCGGTAATCAAGCCTGAATCTTCGTGGTAGGACACGAGTATACGGGCGCTTCCTTCTTGAATTTCCCAAGTGTTTAGGCCACGGCGAGCGAGGCGTACATCATGGTCGAGTGCAGCCAGTAGTAGTTCTATGGTGTAGGGAGTGCCTACGGGTTCAAATGCTTCTGATTCGGAAGCGAGGCGCAGGTAGGCTCCGCAATTAGGGCAGTAAGAGGTTTCTTTTTGATCTGCAAAGACCACCTTTCGACAGGAATTGCAGCGAGCAGCGATCTCATTTCGCTCTTCCGCCAAATAGAGGTTTATCGTTTCCAGCACAAAAGCGGCTGGTAGCGAGAATCCAAGCCCTTGGGCTTCTTCCAAGTCTAGTACGTTAAGGCCGATTATTTGACCTTGCTTATCGACCAGTGGGCCTCCGCTGTTGCCGGGGTTGAGTGCGGCGTCGTGTTGGTAATAATAAAAGTCTTCGTGTTTGCGGCGGTTATTGGATAGGTTACCGATGGTGCTGGAAAACCGTAGACCAAAAGGGTGCCCCATGGCTAATACCTGATCACCGGCTGCAGGCTCATCGCCTTCGCGGAATTTTATCTCGGGCAACTCATAAGCGGTATCCAGTTTTAGGAGGGCGACATCGTAATAAGCATCCCAATAGACGATTTTGGCCATCTGCCGGGGCAGGTTTTCTGCTTCGATAATCACTTCCCGGTTATCGCGTACAAGGTGCTCGTTGGTGACGATCAGCTGTAGGTCCTGAAGGAAAAAACCAGTTCCACCCATGTTGTATGGAGTGGCAATTTGGACAAGAACGGGCCGGAATTTTTGGATGATATCCTGCATACGGACAAAGGCCTTGTTTGAGGTTAAATAAGCGTGGAACTTAATTTCGCTGGACTTTCGGAGAAAGTGTAACGAAGGTAAGAAAACAGATTGAGAATACTTGTGACCATATATTGGGACAACTTAGGATGAGGTTGCCAATTAAGTAACCCTCTTCAACTTAAGGGAATGAACGCCACCTAATGATAGGTGTATTATGTAAGCATAGGTCCTATTAGAATAAGTCTATTATAAAATCTAGTTGCTTTTATGAAATATATTAATATCATTTTTTTGTTTTTGACACTACAGCTTTCTGCTCAATCCATAGATTTAGCCACGCAGGTAGAGGCCGTTGTCCAGCCATATATGGCAGAGGAAGGTATCGTTGGCCTGGCGGTAGGGGTTGTGCAGGATGGGCAAGTACTGCTATCTAGCGGTTATGGTACGAAAGAAATTGGGCGAGATGCACCTGTTGATAGTCTTACTAATTTCTTGACGGCTTCTATCTCTAAACTGTTTACGGCTACTGCAATTATGCAGCTCCATGAACAAGGTCGGATTGACCTACAGGGTAAGGTCACGGATTATCTTCCCGAATTTACAATGAAAGATGATCGGTATAAAGATATTACGGTTTACCAACTTTTAACGCATACCTCGGGAATTGCCAATTATTTTAACCCTCGGTTTATTCAACCACCACACGATAGTGTAGCACTAAGCATGTTTGCTGAAAAGTTAGCAACAAAAAAGCTTCGTTTTGAACCGGGGGTAAGTCTCAGCGAAAAAACCTATAGCAATTCTGGTTATAATATGCTAGGACTCATCATTGAGCGGATTGCAGGATGTTCTTTCTCTGCTTATATGGAGGAGCATTTACTGTCTCCTGTAGGTATGGAGAATAGCAGTTTCTTTATTGATAGTATTCCTGTTGAGCGTAGAAGTATACCCCATCGAAAGCAATGGTTGACAGGGAGAATTTCCCCATCAGATTATTATCCAGACATTCCGCAGGATAAGCCTTGTGGCAATCTGAATTCCTGCACTGCCGATTTATGTAAATGGATGTTGCATAACCTATCAATATACGATACTACCAAGATCCACCGAGGAGTTATAGCACCCTCTTCCCTTCGTCAAATGTGGACAGCACAAGAGGAAATAGACGGATATTCAACGTCGGTAGGGCTAGGGTGGTGGATAGTTAACTCAGCAACTTACGGGGATTACCTTTTCCATGTGGGCAACGACCCCGGGTTTTCAGCGACGCTGATGTTGTGGCCTGAACATGGTTTTGGACTCGTTTTGCTCTGTAATGGGATGTATCCGATGGATACTGTCTGGAATAAAATTCCTTTTGCTATTGTAGACCTCTTTAAAAAAGAGTGGCAGGATTAGCCTTTTCTACCACTCAGCCCCAGGATAGGCCCGTTGCATCCATTGTAACTCTGCGAGGATATAGCCTAGTGCTTCTGTGTGCATGCCTTGTTTTCCGCCCTGCTGAGGATATTCGTTTTCAGGAATGATAAGTGTGGCTTCCGTGATAATAGCCTTTCGTTTAGCTTCCACCAGCGGGCGCAGTGCTGCCAAGTCAGGCCCAATACCTGCTGCGTGAGCAGCTTGATCGATCTCGTCGGGAAGGAGCGCCTCTTCAGCGTACATCCAGAGGTCGTCTAGTGCTTGCTGCATTTTTTGATGACTTTCTTCGGTTCCATCGCCCAGACGAATCATCCATTCGGAGGAGTACCGCAGGTGGTAGGTCACTTCCTTGAGCGACTTCTGCGCGATAGCTTTTATCTGATCGTTGCTACTATCTATGAGTGCTTCGTGCAAGTAATAATTAAAACTATCAAAGAGAAATTGACGAACAATCGTGTAGGCAAAATCTTCATTAGGGTGCTCTACGAGTAGGAGATTTCTGAACTCCCGATTGTCACGCAAAAAAGCGATCGCATCTTCGTCACGACCGTTGCCCTCTACTTCGCCAGCTAGTGCCAGCCAGCTACGCGCCTGTCCTATGAGGTCAAGTGCAATGTTGGTAATGGCAATGTCTTGCTCCAGGATCGGGCCGTGCCCACACCATTCGCCGAGTCGTTGGCCAAGAATCAGGGTATTATCACCGAGGCGGAGGAGATAGTCGAAGTGTTGCTGGTTGGTCATATTAGGGAATCGGAATTAGGAAATCGGAAATCGGAATTAGGAAACAAGTCGGAGCTAGGTTGTACTTCCGACTTCTTACCTCCCACTTCCCACTTCCTACATGTGTTTAATATTATCCGGAACATCATAAAAAGTAGGGTGGCGGTAGACCTTGTCGTTGGCTGGTTCAAATAGCTCTCCGCTTTGGTTAGGGCTGGAGGCAGTAATGTGTCGGCTTTCCACCACCCATAGACTTACACCTTCGTTGCGGCGTGTATATACGTCACGGGCATTTTCCATAGCCATTTCGGCATCAGCAGCATGTAGGCTGCCAGCGTGTTTATGGCTTAAGCCATTCTTGCTACGGATAAAAACTTCCCAAAGTGGCCAGGAATTCATAAGGTTTATTTTTTGCAGAGAGCTATTTCTCTCTATGCTTTAATCGTTATCATGTCGAACATCACCGTACTTGGTTATATTTAGGTGATGTTGGGGTAGAGAATCAAGGTTGGGACAATCACCAGCCCCTATCCCCCGACTAAGTACGCTGTATCATAGAACTAAGCTACTTCTTCGCGTGCTGCTTCGGTACGTTGACGGCGTTTTTCGGCGTAAGCCATAGCTGCATCACGCACCCATGCGCCTTCATCATGCGCCTTGCGGCGGGCACGTAGACGCTCACGGTTACAGGGGCCGTTGCCTTTGACGACGTTCCAAAATTCATTCCAATCAATAGCACCGAAATCATATTGACCAGTTTCTTCATTCCATTTAAGATCAGGGTCTGGAATGGTAAGTCCCAGGAATTCTGCCTGAGGAACGGTAGCGTCGACAAAACGCTGGCGCAGTTCGTCGTTGGTGAAACGTTTGATACGCCAAGCCATACTTTGAGCAGTGTTCGGAGATTCATCATCGGCAGGGCCAAACATCATCAAGGAAGGCCACCACCAGCGATTGAGGGCATCTTGGGCCATTTCTTTTTGAGCTTCATTTCCTCTACTGAGGGTGAGCATGATTTCGTACCCTTGGCGTTGGTGAAAGCTTTCTTCTTTACAGACGCGTACCATTGCGCGAGCGTAAGGGCCGTAAGAAGTACGGCAAAGTGGGACTTGATTCATGATGGCTGCACCGTCGACGAGCCACCCGATGGCACCCATGTCTGCCCAGGAAAGGGTAGGGTAGTTGAAGATACTACTGTATTTAGCTTTGCCGCTGTGCAGTTGATCAAGCAATTCTTCCCGATCAATCCCCAGCGTTTCACAAGCACTATAAAGGTAGAGGCCATGGCCGGCTTCATCCTGTACTTTGGCCAATAGGGCAACCTTGCGGCGAAGATTGGGGGCACGCGTTACCCAATTACCTTCGGGTAACATTCCTACAATTTCACTGTGGGCGTGCTGGGAAATCTGGCGAATAAGCGTCTTACGGTATTTTTCCGGCATCCAATCCTTAGGCTCGATGCGTTCGTCTGCATCAATGCGGGCTTGGAATTGTTCTTCTAATACGGTTACTTTCTCCATGATCACTGGTTTAAAATGCACTCAAAGATAATGTATTTTTAGAACACGAACAAATGTTCGTTTGTTGCGAATTGCTGATTTTTCAATGAAAGTTTGTTACTTTTTAAAGGTCTTCCATTATAGTATTAGACACTCTCGTAAAAAGGCGCTCCAATTGTATTGTTTTTTTGATCTTAAGAGGCGCCCAAAAAAATGCTTGTACAAGCGCTTAACTTTCTGATTCAACTTACTCCGTTTTAAACTTTATTGTAAATATTTAATTCAGAACATCATGTTGAAAAGATGGATCTGCTGCCTATGTATTGTAGGTAGCCTGGCTACGCTTGTGGCCCAAACGGAGAACAGTCCTAACACAATGGCCGGAAAAACCTGGCTGGAAGGTGGAGGTGAAAACGCATACGAAGCTTCTCCTCCCTTGCCCTATGCGGGCGTAAGAGAAGCCGATATAATGTGGGAAAAACGGGTGTGGAGAGTGATTGATACGAGAGAGAAAATTAACCTCACTTTCCGTCATCCGGAATTTGCGTTATTCAGTGTTCTTGCAGAAGGCTTGGCTGCTGGGGAGCTTAGTGCCTATAGCCCCGAAGATGATCGTTTCAATGAACGTGTCTCCAGTGAAGAAATATTCAATAAGCTTAATAAATCGGATACGGTAACGGTTATTGACCCCGTGACTGGAGATTATTCTACCCAAATTGTGACCAATGATTTTGACCCGGAGCGTATCAAACGCTGGCGCGTGCAAGAGGTATGGTACTTTGATACGCGTTACAGCCAAATGAAAGTAAGAATTATCGGGATCGCTCCACTGGTAGAAACAACCATCTCTGATGGCAATGGTGAGCTGTCTTTTGAATCACCTATTTTTTGGATCAATTATGCAGAGGCGAGGCCATGGCTTGCGCAACATACCGCCATTATCCCCGGCAATGATCATAGCCGAACCTCTTGGGAGGATCTTTTTGCTATGCGCCGTTTTGATTCTTATGTCTATCAAGAAAACGATATGCGAGGCAGGCGCTTGGAGGATTACCTTTCTGGAACGGATTTGTTGTTAGAAAGCAAAAAGATAGACCGAACGATTCAGAATAAGGAAATGGATATGTGGAGTTATTAGTATTGGGGCTACAACTCAAGTCCAAGAAATTGAGCACTTTGAACACGGTATTCTCCGTCAATCAGTTGGAGTTGTATTCTTTTTCGATTCCTGCCTTGTCGGTGGTTTTGTAAGTAATTCGAAAAATAGGAAATTTGCCTCCGGTTTCATCATTTTCGATGGAGCCGGAGGCAAAATTTAAGGGATGATATTGTTAGACTAAGTTACACCATTTCCCCAACCTTCGCCACTGCACGGTCAAGCCCTTCTGGATCCTTACCACCGGCGGTAGCAAAATGCGCTTGGCCGCCACCGCCACCTTTGATCTCGCGAGCGAGTTCGCGGATGATTTTGCCGGCGTTTAGGTCTTTGGCGGTAGCCAATTCCTGGTTGATGATGAGGGTCAGTAATGGCTTGCCATCATTTTCAGAAGCCAGGAGTACGAAGGCGTTTTCTACCTCTTTCTCCAGCTGGAAAGCCAAGGTCTTCACCGCGCCAGCATCACTCAGAGGGATGCGTGCTGCCAAGAAGTTAATTCCTCCGCGATCTTCAAACTTTTGCTTGAGGTCGCCTTTGAGGTTGGAAGCCTGGGCGGCAACCAGTTTTTCTACTTCCCGCTTCAGCGTCTTATTTTCTTCTTGCAGGCTGGTGATGCCTTTAACCAGATCGTTGCTCTTGAGCAGGTTGCTGACTTCACTCAGTAGCTGAAGTTGCTCGTTGATATAGGCCTCTGCACCGGCACCCGTTACTGCTTCGATTCGGCGGATACCTGCCGCAACGGAATCTTCCTTCACGATTTTAAACAGGCCAATTTCGCCGGTAGCGGGTACGTGCGTACCACCACACAGTTCTTGAGAGAAGCCTTCTTCGAAGGTGATTACGCGCACGGCATCGCCGTACTTTTCTCCAAACAGCATCATTGCGCCCAGCTCTTTGGCTTCGGCAATGGGTACATCACGGCGCTCGTCTAGTACAATGTTTTGGCGGATTTTTTCATTCACCATCTTCTCAATCGAAGCTAATTCTTCGTCGGTTACCTTCTGGTAGTGCGAGAAGTCAAAGCGAAGACGATTATTATCAACGTTTTGTCCTTTTTGCAGCGCGTGCTCGCCTACTATTTGGTGTAGTGCAGCGTGCATGAGGTGCGTGGCCGTGTGGTTCTGGGAAGTAGCTGCCCGGCGTTCGGGGTTGACGCGTGCCAGTACTTTGCTTTCCAGGTTATCGGGCAAGCGATTCACAATGTGAATGATCAGGTCATTCTCTTTTTGGGTGTCTATAACCTTCAAGCTTTGGCCATCGACGATAAGTTCGCCGCGGTCACCTGCTTGTCCGCCGCTTTCTGCGTAGAATGGGGTAGTAGCCAGTACGACCTGGAATTGGTTCTTCTTTTTGACGACGACGGTGCGGTACTTCAGTACTTCGGTGCTCTCTACTTCGAGTTGGTCGTAGCCTACGAAGCTTACTTCGCCATCATTGACGGTCTGCCAGTCGCCCACTTCCTTTTCTGCGTCTTTGCGGGCTCGGTTTTTTTGCTCTTTGAGGGCGCTTTCATAACCAACTTCATCGATAGAGAGGCCTAACTCACGAGCCATTAGGCGAGTAAGGTCGATGGGGAAGCCAAAAGTGTCTTTTAATTCAAACGCATAAGTTCCTAAAATAGGAAAATCCTCTAGTGCTACTGAAGAGTCGAAGGAAAGAACTTTATTTAATTTATCATTAATGCTGCCATTATAAAAATCAGAAAGAGTAATAAAAATTCCTTCTAGCAAGCCAGCTTTTGCTTGGTTTTTGAAATGGGTCCTACTTACATTACTATCTCTAAGTTTAAACTCTATAGCAAATTGATGAGAAAGAGAAAGTAAATCAAATTTATAATCATTTGTTATACTACCAGTAGCTTCTCTAATTATTTCTACGTTATTGTGTTGTAAATAATCGCTTAACCCTTTTAAAATAGAGTCATGAGCGTATTGTTTAAATTTGACTATGCCATTTTCCAATGTATTCAAAAAGGTCTTCTCCTCGCTTTCAATAATCTTGGCAATCTGCTCTTCCTGGGCCTGTAGTTCAGGGAAGCTTGCGCCCATCTCTTTAACCAAGATAGGCACTAATTTATGAAGCAGTGGCTGCTTCACATCCAGGAAAGAGTAGTAGTAACGCACTGCCCGCCGCAAAATCCGACGAATGACATATCCCGCTCCGCCGTTGTCGGGGAGCTGCCCATCGGCAATGGTAAAGGATACGGCACGAATATGATCGGAGATCACTCGCATAGCCATATCTGCTTTGGCGTTGGGGCCGTAGCTGTAGCCGTATTTATGTCCGGTTTCTTTTTCGAGGAAAGAAATCAGGGGGGTGAAAATATCGGTGTCGTAGGTAGCTGTCTTGTTTTGCAATACCATACACAGACGTTCGAAGCCCATGCCGGTGTCTACGTGTTTGGCAGGTAGACTTTCAAGGCTGCTGTCGGCTTTGCGATTGAATTGGATAAATACATTGTTCCAAATTTCTACAACACCGCTATCGTCTACATTGACGAGTGTAGCACCGTCGACTTTGGCGCGTTCTTCGTCGCTGCGGGTATCTACGTGGATTTCGGTACAGGGGCCGCAGGGGCCGGTGTCACCCATCTCCCAAAAGTTGTCTTTTTTGTCACCATCCAGGATGCGGTCGGTAGGTAGGTGGCGTTTCCAGAAATCGCGTGCTTCTTCGTCGGAAGCTAGTTTTTCAGCAGCATCGCCGCCAAATACGGTTGCGTAAAGGCGGTCTGCCGGGATGCCCATACGGTCGGTAAGGAACTCCCAGGACCAAGCAATAGCTTCGTCTTTGAAGTAATCGCCAAACGACCAGTTGCCCAACATCTCGAACATAGTATGGTGGGTACCGTCCAGACCAACATCCTCCAAGTCATTGTGCTTACCAGATACGCGCATACATTTTTGGGTATCTGCAATCCGTGGGGCAGCAGGGGTTTGGTTGCCGAGGAAATAATCCTTAAACTGGTTCATGCCCGCGTTGGTGAACATCAGGGTAGGGTCGTTGCGTAACACAATCGGTGCAGAAGGCACTATTTTATGTTGTTTCTCAGCAAAAAAGTCTAAAAAAGCCTGGCGGATTTCGTTCGCTTTCATCGCGGTCGTTGGTTTGCGGTCTGGTAATTTTGGGTTGTCTGTTGAGTAGTATAAAGTGCTACTTAAAGATCAAAGTTCCCAACACTACAAAGTAGATCTAAAATTTGAGCGACAAAGATACAGAATTGTAGAAAGGGTGTAGAAGAAGTAGTACATAAAGTTGTGAGCACCTCCATTTTGATCGATTAGTAATGTGGGGGGCGTGCCGGTAAGTGGCGTTTGCGCAGCAATGCCACTGCGGTACCAGGTTACCAGTAGCTCTATCGTTCAGGGTATGGAAATTGTCCGGCTCTCTCGATGGATTGGGGGCCGCCATGCTTCAGGCTTGGCTTTGCGTAGTGCTGATCGTACTAGTGCGATCATACAATTGGGTGCAAATCGACCACCAAGATGCCCTGCGCTAGGGGTGGGAGCCAGCACCGGGAACCGGGGCGCCCGCAGGGCCAAGCGAACAGCGCGTGGCGGACGACCCGCCCCTGACTGGAAGGAGGGGGAGCGCCCAAAAGAGGATACTTTATCAAAATTTCCGGCAAACAGGTTATCTTGGTTTCTCAAACTACATCTGTATGAAAAATAGCGCTGCTTTATTGCTTCTCCTCCTCGTGGCTGGTGGCCTTTGGGGTCAATCTGCTGGTATTAACGATTATTTATCGCCCGCTAAATGGCGTAATATTGGACCTTTTCGAGGAGGGCGTTCGGTAGCGTCTTGCGGCGTGGTGGGTGATGCGCTGACCTACTATATGGGGACGACTGGTGGAGGCCTCTGGAAAACGAGCGATGCGGGGCAGCACTGGCAGAATATCTCGGATGGTTACTTTAAAACAGGTTCGGTAGGGGCAGTAGCTGTAGCCCAAAACGATGCTAATGTGGTGTATGTGGGGATGGGCGAACACGCACCCCGAGGCGTGATGACGACCTATGGCGACGGCGTGTACAAATCGACAGATGCTGGTAAAACCTGGCAACACCTGGGACTGGAAATGACCCGCCACATCGCGGGCGTAAGCATTCACCCAAAGAATCCGGATGTGGTATATGTAGCAGCACAAGGAGCACTGCATGGCCCCTCGACCGAACGTGGTGTATATAAAAGTAGCGACGGCGGTAAAACCTGGCGGAAGATGCTGTATGTGAACGAAGATACGGGCTGTGCCCACCTGGTGATGGACCCTAGCAATCCGCGAATTCTCTATGCTGCTATGTGGGAGCATCGCCGATTACCCTGGCAGGTGATCAGTGGTGGTGCAGGCAGCGGCTTGTACAAATCGACCGACAGTGGCGAGACCTGGAATAAAATAGAAGAAGGCCTGCCGAAGGAGCTGGGCAAGATGAGCATTGCCGTGAGTGGTGCCAACCCGGAAAAGCTATACGCCCTGGTGGAGAGCGATACCGAAAAAGAGCAAGGCGGCTTATTTGTTTCCCAAAACGGAGGTAAATCTTGGTCGCGGATCAGCAAAGAACACCGCTTGGTGCAGCGGGCCTGGTACTATATAGAGGTGTTTGCCGATCCATTGGATGAGAACACGGTCTATGTGCTCAACGCCTCCGCCATGAAATCTACCGATGGTGGTAAAAGCTGGTCGGGAGTGGGCTACACCCACGGCGATCATCACGACCTGTGGATTAACCCAGACAACAGCGACAACATGGTCCTCTCTAACGACGGCGGCGCGGCCATTAGCTTCAATGGTGGTGATAGCTGGTCGACGCAGGATAATATGCCTACGGCACAGTTTTACCGTATCAATGTTGATAATCATTTTCCGTACCGCATCTATGGCGGGCAGCAAGATAACAGCTCGGTAAGGATTGCCAGTCGCAACACCAGCGGCCGGAGCATTACCGAAAGTAACTGGACCTACTCGGCCGGTGGGGAGAGTGCCTTTCTGGCCTTTGATCCCGATAACCCGCGCTACGTGATGGGCGGGAGCTATCAGGGGACCATTGAATTATTGGACAGCGAGACCGGAGATGGCCGCGACATTATGGCTGCGCCCTACCAGTACCTGGCCCTGAAAGCGAAAGATATGCGCTATCGCTTTAACTGGAATGCACCGATTATCTGGTCGCAACATGAACCCAATACCTTCTACCACGGAGCCCAAATGCTGCTAAAAACCCAGGACATGGGCATCAGCTGGACAGAAGCGTCGCCAGATCTGACGCGTAATGACAAAGCCAAGCAAGGCAAGGGCGGTGCTCCTTATACCAATGAAGGTGCTGGTGGCGAAAACTACGGCACGCTGAGCTACGTGATAGAGTCGCCTCATACGGCGGGCACTATTTGGACAGGCAGTGATGACGGGTTGGTACACCTTACACGAGATGGTGGCAAAACCTGGAACAATGTCACTCCGGGTGGGTTGGCGGAATGCTTGATCAATGCTATTGAGGTTTCTCCGCATGATCCGGCGACGGCCTACCTGGCAACGACGCGCTACAAGTTCAACGACTTCGCGCCAGGCTACTACAAAACCACCGATTACGGCAAAAGCTGGACCAAGATTAACCAGGGCATCCCCGACGGTGCTTACTCGCGGGTGATCCGGGAAGACGCTGAACGCGAGGGGCTGCTCTTTGCTGGTACGGAGCTGGGACTGTACCTTTCGCTAGATGGGGGAAACAACTGGACAAGCTTTCAAGGAAACCTACCTGCGGTGCCGATTACGGATTTGAACATTCACCAAGGAGATGTGATTGCCGCGACCCAAGGGCGTTCCTTTTGGGTGTTGGACGACCTGGAGTTGATTCGGCAGTATGAAGGTATTAAAAACACATTGTTCCTTTATCAACCAGCTGATGCTATCCGCTTGAATGCTGGTAGCCCGCTGGATGGCAACACCGATAATTTTGACGGAACGGATGCTACCGCAGGCATAAACCCCGCCACAGGCATGGTGCTTTACTATGAGTTAACTGAAGCGTTGGTTGGTGAAGAGGTTGAATTGCAGATCATTGGACCTGCCGGCAACTTACGCCGTACTTATTCCTCGGAGACGGATACTGATTTCAAATCCTACGCCGGCGGCCCCTCTGCAGAGGCTACGCTCCCTAAGAAAGTGGGCTTGAATCGTTTTGTATGGGATTTGAGGAACGAGCCCTTGCTGGGCGCACCTGAAGCCTATATTGAGGGGAGTTTTCGTGGGCACCGAGTAGCGCCCGGTACTTATACTCTGCAATTGATCGTAGGCGAAGCAACGATAGTGGTAGAAGCGGAAATCCTTCCCCACCCTGGCTATGAAATAGACGACAAAGCCTACGGCGAGCAAGATGGGTTCATACAGGCAGTGAGTATGCAAATAAATACCATGCACAAGGCCGTAAACGAGCTACAACAGGTAAAAGAAAGACTAGTGGATGTGATCCCACGGCTTGCTACAACAGCAACAGAACTAAGGGCCAACTGCCAGCAGCTTCTCAAGACAATTGACACTTGGGACGGTAAACTGGTACAACGCAAATCGCAGAGCTATGATGATGTGATCAACTTTGAGAATGGCCTTACGGCGGATTACTTTTTCCTGAAAGGGCAAGCAGATTCTAGCATTCCCAATGTAACACAGGCCATGGGTGCCCGCCTCAATGAACTGGACAGGATGTGGCAACCGCTGGAGCAAGAATATCAGAAGATGATCAATACGATTATTCCTGGGTTGGAAAAGCAGTTGTTGGCTGCGGGGGTGGGGTTGTTGCGTTAAACCCTACCAGAATTGGCCGAAGATCGTAGGAGGTATAGGGTTGGGAAAACGAACGGGTAGAGCAATTTCTAATTCCCAGCTTTTGCAAAAAAAAAAACGATGTTGGAAATAAATACCTTGTAGAATTGCTATCTCGCTACCCTTTACTCCAGGGACGCGAAGCGGGCCGCATCCCTCGATGGATTAAAGGTCTAGTTTGGGTTGCTCTGATTTATTAAATACTAAAAAGCGCTTTCTCATGCGATTACAACTGTTGTGCGGCCTGGTGCTGCTGGGGACGATTTTATTTGGCCAGCGGTCTCTGCCAGTACAATGGCAAAGTACCAATGGAGTGATGGACAGTGGAAGGCTAAAAAAAATCCCCTCCCGATTAACGGATGATAGCGAGTTGGTTTTTTACAAAGAGAACCCGGGCGAGGTGGCTATTTCATCAGGAAGAGTAGACTGGGTTCTTCACAAAGGTGATACCATCCTCCAGCGGCGGCACCACAATAGTCGTTATCTATTTATGCAACTGCTTTACAAAGGTGAGGTGAGGCTTTATAAGGTTATACAGTCGTGGGCTTATCCGCAATATTACCTTGTGAGAGGCGAACAATGGGAACGATTAAACCACTTAACCCCCAAGGAGGCGGGTTACAGTATATTGCGGCAAAACTGCCGTGGGTTCAAGCCTGCCAAACGAATCCGTAATGATTATCAGGCAGTAGCTGTAGCGCAGCAAATAAACGATTGCCTTGGTGCAGAAAAACATGCTCCAATTGAAACCCTGACAAACTTTATAAATCAGATAGGCATCTCTTACAATTTGCCGGCAAAACCTTATTCAAGATTCGATGATCGCAACCGAGGTTACCCTGGAAACCCCAGTAGATATTGGCCTATTTATCCTCCTTCTTTGTCCTTGTTTTACGAGCGTCAGGTCTTTCGTTATCGGACATGGCTCAAAGCCCAGCTAAATGTTGTTTTCATAAACCGTGATTACCAAGGGTATAGCAAATTAATCTACCCTGGAAACACCTATCAAGTAAGGGAAGCTTTTGAATATACTGCCTTCCAATTTTATCCCGGGCTGAATTTTGCAACAACACCCAAGAAGCGCCTACAGTTTCGCCTTGGCCTAGGAGCAGTTTTTATTGCGCCACTGGCTTCGCGCAGAGTTATCACCTTGCAGGGGCCTATCTCCATCCCCAATATTCCCGTAAAGCAGGAATTTACCAATATTGTAGCTACTGAATCTGGATACTATGCCCAAACGGGTACGCAGTTTCGTGTTTGCCGTACCCTGCACCTGGGCCTTAATTTTCGGGTTGAATCTTCCCACCAATATTTGCGACATGAGAATATAGACAGTGATTATATATTGTATTCCCATTCCTTTTCGGAAAGAGCACATGTCGCTCGAAACACCACCTATCGGCTACAAATGCAAATGGCCTATAGCTGGTAATGGCAGCTAATTACACATAGTGAAGGCATCAAAGCGATGTAGGAATAATTGAATACTATCTTATGTCTGTGACTCTCTGATTCCCCTTGATCACTTAAAATGCCTTGATAATTTCCTAAGGAAACCATCAAGGCTGATAAAATATGGGTTGTTGTGCTACGAAGTCTTTCTCCTAGATGTATTCGAAACCTTTCGCTGATGGACCAATAACAAAGGTCACAATATCGTGGCGTTTCTTTTCTTCTTTCCGACCTCCCACTCGAGTAATAGAAGGGTGCTGTACTTCTGGCTTAGGAGAAAAGGCGAAACTATTTCCATTTACATTGGTGGGTAAACTGGTACTGTAAACGGCTTGGCGCACTGGTCCGTCGGGCCCAAGAGGGTTGTCCCAATTGACATTGAAATGTTGTTTCTTGCCGCTTTTATTAAAGGTAAGCTCTACTTCAAAGTGTCCTTTCGAACGACCTGCACTTCGGTAGGGTTCCGAACGGAAGATTAAGGCCGCTGCTTCCTTTTCATTGGTCAGGGCTTCGTCGCGGAGAATAGCAGCTTCATCTGTATCAATCCATTTGCCGCCATCTTGGACGACTTTGGTGATTTTCATGGTTGAATTGGGTACTGTATTGAGTAATACCATAGAGGTGGTATTAGCTTCGCGGATAATATTGACCAAAGCTGGTACAAAGACCCCCAGCGCTACTACTGCTCCGACAATACCTACTGCCGAGCCAATAATTCCGGCAGTGATGGTCACCGCACCAATGGTAGCCACAGCTGCTCCTCCAGCGCCACCAGCGGTGGCCAGGGAGGTCATTATGGCCAAAATAGAACCTCCTGTAAGAAAACTAGCATCGAAATTGATCTTCGTCAAATCTTTATCCGAGACCGTTACCGGAACATCTACATTATAGGTGCGCCCTTTCATTGGACCATTTTGAATACGAATAGGCAAAGAAAATAGCTTTTTCATGATAAGTTATTTTAAAAGTGAAAATATTAATACTCTTTCTTAGCTGCTTAGCTAAGCTGAAGTTGCTGAGCGTAGGCAAAGAATTTTGCTGTTGGTAGTAGCATTACTGTTACAATATCATTCCGTGATTTTTCTACGCCATGCTTACCCTTGGGGTGGGAAGAGGTGACGGTTGCGAAGGCGTAGTGATTTGCAGCTCCATCTTTATTTGGGCTCGCATTATAAGTTGCTTGCCGATAAGGCCCATCAGGGCCTAAGGGATTATCCCAATTGAAGGTCACTTTTTGGTACTCCCCGCCTGGCAAATCCAGACCGAGGAGAATGCGCCCCTTTTGCAATCCTCCGCTACGGTAAGGCTGAGAGCTGTAGACTAAAGCCGCTGCTTCGTTGGTTGCTACCACTGCTTTGTCCTGCCGCATGGTAGCTTCAGAAACATCCACCCATGCACCTTTTTCTTGCTCAATATGAGCTAGACGCAAGGTGGAGTCAGGAATTGCGTTGACAAAAACGAAAGTGGTTGTATTGGCAGAACGAACGACGTCTACAATGTCAGTTACGAGAAAAGCTATGTCTGAAATTATTTCAGCAGCAATGAGTATGTTTCCTCCTACTTCTGCCACTTCTGCTAACTTGCCAGTATTGCCGCCAGGATTGGCGGAAGGTTTTTTAGCAGCAACAATCTCATTGAACGTTTCCATCAGGTAAGTACTGATTTTTATACCCAATTCGTCGCCCAACTCCTTGCCTGGCCCTGATACTTCAATGTCAACTTTCTTGTTTTTGATTTGATACCCCCCGTTCTTAAAACGAATAGATAATATAGCCTTAGTCATTGCCCCTAATTTTGGTTATGTATTTTGATTACACTTCCAAAACTCGGCGAGAATGAGCTGCTAAGACAGCAGTTTTACCCCAACGGTAGCTACTGACTTCCGAGTGGTGAGGATTAAATTCCGAATGGGAAATGGTAAGGAGCCGCTGTTAAATCAACTTTAAGCGATTGAGTACTGCTTCTTTAAAACGACGACTGATGGGCACATTTTTATTGCCCAGCACGAGAAACTCCTGGTTATCGGTTAGCGCATCAATTTTACTAAGGTTGACGACGTACGAACGGTGTACTCGCATAAACTGTTCGGGGGGGAGATTTTCTTCCAGCACCCGCAAGGGGACACTCAGCAGGTACTCTTTTTCAGCAGTATGAATCAGGCAGTAGTTACGATCGGCTTCCGCAAAAAGAATATCACTGATGTAGACCTTGATCATGCGATCCTTGTGCCGCACAAATATTCTGTCACTGAGAATGAAGGAATTATCCTGATCGCCACTTAGTTTACTGCTTTGATTGAGGCCTCCTTCCTTTCTGATGCGTTGTACGACCAGTTCAAGCGTCCGTTTGAGATCCCTGTGTTGAAAAGGTTTAGAAAGAAAGCCGTAAGGGTGAGCCGTTTTTGCTTGTTCAAAGTGTTGGTCATCAGCATTGGCCGTAAGGAAAACAACAGGAATGCTGAATTGATCGCGAATGGCTTGAGCTGTTTTTATTCCGCTCCACTCGCCTTTTAAGGCAATGTCCATCAAAACGATATCGGGTCGGGTAGCCTCGATGTTTTTCATAGCGTCTTCTCCTCTTGGCGTAATACCACTGACTTCGTATCCCATTTCCTCCAAGGCTAAAGAAATATCGGCAGCGATGATCATCTCATCTTCGACAATTAAAATTTTCAAAGGGCTTGTTTCCATTTTAAATAGGATAAGTAATTGTGATCGATGTCCCATTCGAATAATCGCGTGAAAGCTTCCCGTTGAGTTGTAGGGTCAGTAGTTCGACTAAACGTGTTCCGAAACCCGTTCCCTTGTGATTCTCAATGGCTAAACCTTGCTCTCCGATACCATTATCGGCAACGCTTAGCTGGTACTGCCCATTATCGGTTTGCTGCAAACTGAGGGATATTTCTCCCTCCTGCTCATTAGGAAAGGCGTACTTACAGGCATTGATAACCAATTCGTTAACAATCAAGCCCAAAGGTACCGCCGTGTCGACATCTACCTCTAAAGGTTCCATCGGTACCCTGATTGCAACATTGGCTGCTGCACTACCGAAGGTGTCCAGGATTGTCTGCCCCATGGTTTCCAAATAGTCCTTCATTTCTACTGCCGCAAGGTTTTTTCCTTGGTAGAGTTTCTGATGAATCAAGGCCATAGAGCGCACCCTGTTTTGGCTTTCCTGAACTGCCTGCAACGCATTTGGGTCATTGATACTAGCCGACTGTAAATTCAATAAGCTAGAAATAATCTGTAGGTTGTTTTTTACCCGATGGTGAATTTCCTGTAACAGTAATTCATTTTCTTCCATCTTTTGCCCCAGCTCCTCATTCGTCTTTGCCAGCAATTGGTTGGCAGATTGCTTCTGGCCGTAACTCCGGTAGAGGAGAAAAAGGATTAAGCCCAATAAACTCGCGATTCCAATAACGAAAACCTGAACCGTTCGCTGCTGATTCAGGCGTTCTTCCTGCGTAGAGATCAGGGCTTCTTTTTTTTCGGTTTCGTACTTGGTGCGCAATTCGCTCGTAGCCTGGTCTTTCTCTAGCGAAAGGGCCTCTGCACTGAGATCAGCTTGCTTCTCACGATACAATAAGGCGTTTTCAAAATCCCCCAACGCCTTATAGGTTTCACTTAAGTGGTCATAATTTTCAGGTAGATTGGAAGAGTAGCCATGTTCTTCTTGTAGGGCAACCCCTTCCAATAAAAAGGGTAAAGCCTGAGCGTATTTCTTTTGCCGGAGGTACACGTCACCAATATTAGCAGCAGTAGCGCTAATTCCTCGCGGGAAGCTCAAGTTCCGCGCGACTTTAATGGCTTTGAAATACCCTACTAAAGCTTCCTCGTAACGTTCCAACTGCTTCAGTACATTTGCTTGTGTATTCACGAGGCTAGCCATCTCGATTTCGGGAGCGTCAAGTTTTTGCTTTATCGTCACAGCTTCGGTGACCATTTGTAGTGCACTTTCGTAATCCCCTGGCAAAATATAGGCGTTAGCAGCTTACTGATAAGCATCAGCTAAGCCTTCCAGGTCGCCTTGTTGCTCCAGCATCGCTATTGCTTGTAAACAATAGTTAATCGCCTCATCTGCTTGTTCTAAATAACCAAGAATGTCCGCTAGCCCGAGGTACATTTTTGCGACTCCTTCTTCATCTCCAAGTTCTTCGTAATATTGAAGCCCATTCAAGCTGTGCTCGAAAGCCAATTGATACTGCCCTTGATTTTGGTAAGTAAAACCCATCTGTCGTAAACACCAGGCAGCTTTGCTTTTTTCTTCCTCTTGCTCATAGAATTTATAAGCAGAAGAAAAATACCATTGAGCAGAGTCATACGCTCCCATCATCTGTAAAACATCGCCTTTCTGAAACTGAAAATCTGCTGTCTTTGCAGTTAACTGAGATTGTTTAGCAATTTGCAAACCTTGCTCGGCATAAAAAAGGGATTTTTCCAAGTCCAGATCACTCGCTACAACACTCAATTGAGTCAACAGTACCAACTTGTCTATTGGGTCTCCAGCAACCTCCAGCGCCTGCTCCAGGCTGTCGAGAACTTCTGATTGGCAATAAACACTACCCGAAGTGAGTAGCAGGAGTATTATGGTGTATATGGATTTCATACCCTTAGTTACAGCAATATTGATGTTGTTGTCACTAACGGGAAGATAACATTTAAGTAGTGTCTAAAAAACTAAATCCTCTTTTAGATTTCCCCAACAGGCTCAAAACTAGGCCTTGCTAATTGGACTTCATTGACAACTGTATCCGCTTACGTTCCCGATCAATGGATACTACCCGAACCTGCACTTGCTGATTTAGGCTCACGACATCCGCTGGGTTTTTTACAAACTTATCAGCCAACTGGCTGATATGCACCAGGCCATTTTCTTTGATACCAATGTCTACAAAGGCACCAAAATTGGTCACATTGGTTACAATGCCTGGCAATTGCATCCCTTCATGAAGGTCATCAATGGTGCTGACGTTGGCAAACTGGAAAGATTTGGCTTCGCCTCGGGGATCAAGGCCGGGTTTGGCCAATTCCTGGAGGATATCTTTCAGTGTGGGGAGGCCAACCTCGTCGGTGATATACTGGCGGAGATTAATCTGTTTGCGTAACTCGGCCCGTTGAATCAAATCCATTACACCCACCCGCAGGTCTGCGGCCATCTGCTCTACGAGCGCGTAGCGTTCGGGGTGAACAGCTGTATTGTCCAAGGGGTTCTTGCCTTCGCGGATGCGCAAGAAGCCAGCCGCTTGCTCGAAGGCTTTATCACCTAAACGGGATACCTTTTTCAAGGTTTTACGCGACTTGAAGGGGCCATTTTCTCGGCGATAGTCCACAATGTTTTGGGCCAACGTGGGGCCAAGGCCGGATACGTAAGTCAGCAGGTGTTTGCTAGCCGTATTTAGGTTGATCCCTACTGCGTTTACACTGCTTTCTACCGTGCGGTCTAAGCTATCTTTTAGCATCGTCTGGTTTACATCGTGCTGGTATTGGCCAACGCCGATGCTCTTGGGGTCAATCTTTACCAACTCGGCCAATGGGTCCATTAAACGGCGACCAATAGAAACCGCGCCGCGCACGGTAAGGTCTAATTCGGCAAATTCTTCCCTTGCGGCCTCCGAGGCAGAATAAATAGACGCTCCTGCTTCGTTGACCGAGAAAACTTCCACGCGGCGATCAAAATTGATGCTGCTGCACAGGCTGAGCGTTTCCCTGCCAGCGGTACCATTACCTACCGCTATCGCATCGATGTTGTAGCGGTCGACCATATCCTCCAGCATGTAGCGGGTTTCGGCATCTTTATTCTGAGGCGGGTGTGGGTAGATCGTAGTGTGGTATAGTAGATTGCCATTGGCATCGAGGCATACCACTTTGCAGCCTGTTCGGAACCCTGGGTCGATGCCCAATGTGGCTCGTTGGCCCAAAGGAGGGGCCAGCAGTAATTGCCGCAGGTTGGTGGTAAACACTTCAATGGCCTCTTTATCTGCTTTGTCTTTGGCCAGTTTGCGAAATTCGGTTTCTATGCTAGGGCCAAGTAGTCGCTGGTAACTATCTTGAAGTGCCATTTTCACCTGCTGACTGGCTTCGCCGTAACCATCCAGCCAGCTACGTTCCAAGTCGGAGAGTACCAATTCGTCTTCGGGGGCAATGATGACTCGTAGAAGCCCCTCTTCTTCACCACGACGGATAGCCAACAGGCGGTGACTTGGGCATTTGCTCAGTGGTTCGCTGTAGTCGAAATAGTCCTGGTATTTAGCAGCTTCCTTGTCTTTACCACGTGCAACCTTGCTGGTAATGACCGCGCTGCGCCGAAAATGTTTCCGTGCGGTATTTCGTGCTTTTTCGTCTTCATTTGCTATTTCCGCGATGATGTCGCGGGCGCCTTGCAATGCATCTTCTACCGTGGGTACATCGTCATTCAAGTAACTTGCGGCCATCGTTTCGATGCCCTGCTGCTGGCGCTGGTCCAGTATTTTGAGGGCGAGGGGCTCCAAGCCTCTTTCGCGAGCTACGCTGGCGCGAGTTTTGCGCTTGCGTTTATAAGGCAAGTACAAATCTTCTAGTTCATTGGTGTCGAAAGTGTTACGGATACGTTGCTCCAATTCGGGCGTAAGCTTGCCCTGCTCCGCAATGGCAGACAAGATGGTTTCGCGGCGCTTCTCCAAATCTGTTAGCCGCTTGTGTTCCTGCTGGATTTCAGCCAACTCTACTTCGTCTAATTCTCCAGTAGCCTCTTTCCGGTAACGGGCAACAAAAGGAATGGTTGCGCCATCATCAAACAGCCGCAAAGCTGCTGCTACCTGCTTCTCCGAAATATTAACCGCCTTTGCAATTCGCTTAATCAACGCTGATGACATGAACTTCTTTTTTTGGGAACGCAAAGATGGGGAATTGGGAGCAGAATATGACCGGTTACAAGGATTCTTTATAGCAATTGAATATGAACCATATAAGGGCATATAAGAAAACATAAGCCTCTCTTTTTGATTCGCTTTTGGCAACTTAACTGTCCATTTTCGTACAATACTGTACGTTAGTGTACAATCCAATCTTCCTTTGTTTTTAATAAATATTTGATTGCCAGTGTATTAAAGCCTGCGGCATACCTCTTGCTGTCTTTAGGTAGAATTGAAATCACCCGACATTATGTTTAAGAACTATATCAAGACCGCTTTAAGAAATCTTTGGAAGAACCGATTCTATAGCGGCATCAACTTACTGGGCCTGAGCAGTGGAATGTTGTGTTTTCTTTTCATTGCGGCTTTCGTTCAGGATGAACTGAGTTTTAATCGTTTTCACGAAAAAGGGGAACGGATTGTACGCATGAATTTCACCGGAAAGATGGGCGAAAACGACCTTACCGTGCCACAACTTGGCGCGCCAGTAGGGGCTGTAATGAAGGAAGAGTTTCCGGAAGTAGAAAGCTTTGTTCGCTTTCGGGAAACAGGAGAGTACCTCGTTCGCTATGAAAACCAAAGTTTTCAGGAGAGCAAAGTCGTCTATGCAGACAGTACGTTATTGGATATTTTTGACTTTACGCTGATCGCTGGTGATCGAAGCAGTATTTTGCGACAAGCAGGAACGGCTATCGTTACCCAATCCATCGCCAAAAAGTATTTCGGTAATCAAAACCCTATTGGTAAAACCATCCAATTGGACAATGAATCGGACTACGTCGTGAATGGCGTTTTGGCGGACCTGCCCAAGAATTCCACCATTCAGCAGGACATCTTTTTAGCCATGGCTGCCCTTCCTGAAAGTCGCGAAACCTTGTGGACGAATATGAATTTCGAGACCTACTTCCTGCTTCGTGAAGGAGCGAGCATTGCCAATGTGGAAGCCAAACTCCCGGAGTTTCTTCGGCGACACCTGGGCAGTGAAATGGAACGATTCCTCAAAATCTCTTTCGATGATTTCCTTGCCGCTGGTAATTCCGGTGCGTTTACCATTTTACCACTGCACGATATCTATCTCCATTCTGAATTCCAAGAGAACCTCGGACCTAGTAGCGACATCAAATACCTTTACATTTTTGGTGCAGTTGGCTTATTTATACTGTTGTTGGCGGCCATCAACTTTGTCAATCTGGCGACAGCGAGGGCGTCTACCCGTTCCCGGGAAGTAGGTGTCCGCAAAGTCGTAGGTGCTGGTCGACGCCAGCTTATGGGGCAGTTTCTGTCAGAGAGTACCCTGCTCGCTTTTATGGCCTTGGGGACCGCTCTAATTGGAATGGCGATTACGTTACCTTACTTCAATGAGCTGGCTGGTAAATCCATCAGCATGGGTTTCTTTGCCGAACAACCGCTGATGGTATTTGTTGGCTTTTCGCTGGTAGCGCTGATTGGCTTGCTTGCAGGTGTTTATCCTTCCTTTGTTTTGGCTGGATTCAAGCCGATCGAAGCCATTCAACAACGTGTACAAGGCAATGGCAGAAGCCACCAGTCGGGATTGCGGGGCGCACTGGTGGTCTTTCAGTTTGCTATTACGACTTTACTATTGGTAGGAACGCTGACGGTATACCAACAAATGCAATTTGTACAAGAGAAGAAACTCGGCTACAACAAGGAGCAACTTTTACTCATAGATGGGGCTTACGGTTTGGGGGATCAACTATCGGCTTTCGCTTCTCAGCTGGAGATGGACGCAAGGGTAAAACATCTGGCGACGACCAGTTACTTGCCTACTCCTTCCAGTCGTAACAAGAGTGGCTACTTTTTGGGCAATAGTCCTGATAAAAGTGCGCTGTACATGATGCAGGTATGGTATGTAGATGAAAATTACCTACCCACTATAGATATTGAATTGGTAGAAGGTCGCAACTTTGAACCTACGACCGAAACAGGAATTACGACCAACGTTATTGTTAACGAAGCTGCCATTCGCGAGTTTCATCTTACTGGTGACGTCATTGGACAACAGATCAGCCGCAACTTCGGCGAGGATGCCGGCGATCAATCTGAGCTTCATGTCTACAATATTGTAGGTGTGGTAAAAGATTTCCATTTTGAATCGCTCCACCATAAAATCGACCCGTTGGTGATGCACCAAGGTCAGAGCACCCGCTTTGTGGCTGCCCGCGTGACGCCAACAGACTTACCTGGGTTACTTACCGATATTGAGCAAAAATGGAAGGCCTTGGCTCCTCATCAACCTTTTCAGTATACCTTTTTAGATGAAGGGTTTTCACAAATGTACGAGGCTGAGATTCGGATGAGTAAAGTGGCGCGGCTCTTTGCCTTTTTGTCGATCCTGATTGCGAGTATTGGGCTATTGGGACTTGCGACCTTCACGGCGCTTCAACGCCAGAAAGAAGTAAGTATTCGTAAAGTGTTGGGTGCTTCTGTCAGTGGCTTATTTCTGCTGCTTACCCGTGATTTTGGTAAACTGATTCTTATTGCATTGGTGATCAGTTTGCCGCTGTCGTGGTACCTGATGCAGCAGTGGTTGCAGGGGTTTGTGTACGCCACAGCGATCAGTATCGGTACTTTCTTCCTTACGGGTGGGGTATTGCTATTGGTGGCACTATTGGCGGTAGGGTTCCAGTCGCTGCGGACAGCACTGGGGAATCCGGTGGATGCTTTGCGGGGAACGTAGGGGGCCGAAAGCTCCTCAAAATAGACTGTCTCACGCAGAGGTGCAGTGCTTTTTATTGCTGGCTATCAACTAGATGCACATTAACTATTGTTTGTATAAAGAGAATAAAGTAGCAACGTTGCACAAAGCAATGTCTCTACTCTTTTTCTAAAGGCACCTTAATATCATCGAACTGACTCAAGTGATTATTTACATCATTTATATCTCTGTAGCACATGGCGAATAATCCAATCCAGGATCTACCATTAGCGTCCATTTTGTGAATATGAGTGGTTCTATAAGGCGTCATTAACACATAGATATTATCCTCATTTTTCTTGCAGAAGAAAATATGCTCGCGTTTTTTATAGATTCTTAAACCATACGCATGGGGGAGTTGTAGAGAATGAACCTTTCCTTCGCGGATAAGCATACCTTCTATTTCTTCTACATTTTTATAGATAATAACAGTATCGCTTAGGCCTGAACCTCGGTAAGTGTGACTTACGTCTAAAATAATTTCATAGCGAAGTTCGTCCTTGATAATCACATATTCTGCACTAACAATGATGCCTCTGACGATTATAGGTGCTTCAGAAATCAGTTGTTCTGACATCGACTTTCTAGTTTCAAAATCAAACCTCCAGGTATTAAAAGGATGTAAGTAATCTCGGGCATAAAGTTGATCACTTTCTTCTGAATAGGCGGGTTGCGCAGCTAGGTCAATCGGTGTAAAGAAAGCCAGAAGGGTAGTAACAACTAGGTAGAGCGGAAGTGAATTAGTAGACATTAACGCACTAATTTAAGTGATCGTTGTGATGCGACTGGTCGCACAATAAGGTAAAATACATAAATTCTTAAGTAGAGCGTACTTGTGCTGCAAGCTGACTCCGCCAGTGGGATAACCACCCCCGACTTTGTAAGTCGACCCCGCCAGCGGGGTATGAGGAAGGTGTGTTTACGTATGTATCCTCTTAGCGCGCAGGCCAGCGGCCGAAGCGCGGTGGCCGGAGGCCACAAGGACCAGCGGTGGTAGCACTGTAGCGCCAGCGCAGTGCGGACGACGCGGCACCGATCCCGACTGCATCAGTCGGGAGCAGGTGGGGCCCAAAAAAACGAGAACCTCCCCCCAAAAGTAGCTCGTGCAGAGACGTAGAGGATTTTTCCTTGGGATTACGAAAACAGTGTAGTACCAGCGCTTGCAGGAAACAAATAATTAAAACAGTCTCATAAAATCAACAAATAGAAACAAATCCTCTAATTATCCTTCGGTGGACAACTCAAAGCGTGTATCTTTGTTGCTTATACAAGAAAAAGATTCTCTGACAATTTTTATGTTCAGCGTCAATCAAAAGTAAAAATAACGCTCCTTAACAGTCGCTTAGAATTTTCACTTTAGTTTGACCACAAAAATTTTCAGAGAAGGACCAAAAAGAACGCATGAGTTCCGTAGATACGACCCGAGAAATCACCAAGGCTGACTTACGCAATACGATCTTTATCAAAGGTGCACGCAGCAACAACCTGAAGAACATAAGTCTGGATATTCCGAAGAACAAACTGGTGGTGGTTACCGGTGTTTCGGGGTCGGGGAAATCGTCGATAACGATGGATACGCTGTTTGCGGAAGGGCAGCGGCGTTACGTAGAGAGTCTGTCGAGTTATGCGCGGCAGTTCTTGATGCGAATGAAGAAACCAGATGTAGACTACATCAAAGGCATCTGCCCCGCCATTGCGATTGAACAAAAAGTGAGTACGGCCAATGCACGTTCTACAGTGGGGACATTGACGGAAGTGTACGATTATTTGCGCCTGCTTTACGCCCGGATTGGCAGGACGGTGAGTCCTGTGTCGGGAATGGAGGTGAAGAAACACGAGGTGTCGGATGTTGTCGACTATATCCTGCAACTGCCTGAAGGTAGCAAGGTGCAACTGTTGGCACCAGCCCCTGCAAAATATCGCGACAGAACGTTGGGTGCCGAGCTGCAACTGCTGTTACAAAAGGGGTATACTCGTGTATTTTGGGACGGCGAGCTCCAGGATATTCAAGAGTTGATGGAGTCGAAAGATAAAAACCTGCCTAAGAAGCTGGAAAAGCTGAAAGAGGAGTTGCTGATTTTGGTGGATCGGGTTGTGGTAAAAGTTGACGACGAAGAGAACAATAAACGTATTGCGGATTCGGTGCAAACGGCTTTTTATGAGAGTGAGGGCGACTGCCAGGTGATGACGATTGGTGGTGAAACGAAGAACTTCAACAACCGCTTTGAGCTGGACGGAATGACCTTTTTAGAACCCTCTCCACAGCTCTTCAATTTCAACAATCCTTATGGCGCTTGTCCTAAATGTGAAGGCTTCAGTTTGGTGATGGGCATCGATGAAAACAAGGTAATTCCCAATCCGGCGCTGAGTGTATACGAAGGCGTGGTCGCTTGCTGGAAAGGAGAGCGCTATGGGCGTTGGTTGGACAAATTTCTGAATGTAGCGCACAAGTTTGACTTCCCTGTGCATACGCCTTACCAGGATTTGAGCAGGGCTGAACAGCGCTTGTTGTGGCGTGGAAACAGCTTCTTTAATGGTATAGATGCCTTCTTTGGCGAGCTGCAAGAGAAGATGTACAAAATACAAAACCGCGTAATGCTGGCCCGCTACCGTGGGCGAACGCGTTGCCCGGAATGTGACGGAAGCCGCCTGCGCCAGGAGGCCAGCTATGTGCTGGTGAGTGGACATCCGATCACCCATCTGACGGACATGCCGATCAAGAATTTGCTGACCTTCTTTGCGGAATTGGAACTGAGTGAAAACGATCAGCAGATTGGTCGCCGCCTGTTGTTGGAGGTCAATAATCGACTGAAGTTTATGTTTGACCTGGGGTTAGGATATCTAACCTTGAGCCGCTTATCGAATACCCTTAGTGGTGGCGAAACCCAGCGGATTAATCTAACTCGTACGCTGGGTAGCAACCTCACAGCATCCATGTACTTGCTGGACGAACCTAGTATTGGTTTGCACCCACGCGATACCGGGCGACTGGTAACGGTATTGGAGCGCTTGCGCGACCTGGGCAACACGGTAGTCGTGGTGGAGCATGAGGAAGACGTGATTAAAAGCGCCGACTACCTGATCGATATCGGCCCGGCGGCCGGTATCCACGGTGGAGAGGTCGTCTTCGCCGGGCCCTATGCAGACATCTACGACGAAGCAACTGAAAGTCTGACCACCAAATACATGAGCGGTCGGATGGCTATACCCGTCCCCGAGAGCCGCCGCCCGGTGAGCAACTACCTGCGGATACGTGGAGCACGACAAAACAACCTGAAAAATGTAGACGCCGACATTCCGCTGAATGCGCTGACGGTAGTAACGGGCGTATCAGGTAGCGGCAAGACCAGCTTGGTGAAAGACATCATTTACCGGGCGCTAAAAAAAGAACTAGAAGAAACGTATAGCAAAACGCCCGGTGTTTTCAAAGAATTGCAGGGCGAAGTAGGCATGCTGACGCAGGTAGAGCTGGTGAATCAGAAACCTATTGGAAAATCATCGCGCTCGAATCCGATTACTTATGTGAAGGCTTATGATGCCATTCGTAAATTGATGTCAGATCAGCAATTGTCGAAAATCCGGGGTTACAAGCCTGGGCACTTCTCGTTCAACGTGGATGGTGGCCGCTGTGACGAATGCAAAGGCGATGGTGAGATTGTGGTAGAGATGCAGTTTTTGGCGGACATTCGGCTAGAATGCGAAGCCTGTGGCGGCAAGCGCTTCAAGTCGGACTTGCTGGATGTGACTTACAATAACAAAAATATCCACCAGATCCTGCAGATGAGCATTGAAGAAGCGCTGGACTTCTTCAAGGAGCACAATGATATTCTGAGTAAAATACAGCCGCTATTTGATGTAGGGTTGGGATATGTCCAGTTGGGGCAAGCCTCCTCGACCCTATCGGGAGGTGAGGCGCAGCGGGTAAAGCTGGCTTCGTTTTTGAGTAAAGAAAGTGCCCGCGACCATGTTTTCTTCATTTTTGACGAACCTACGACGGGCCTACATTTTCACGATATCCGCAAATTACTGGATGCATTGAATGCATTGGTAGAAAAAGGCCACACTGTACTGGTGGTAGAGCACAATCTAGAAGTGGTAAAATGTGCTGACTGGGTGGTCGATCTCGGCCCTGAGGGCGGTGTAGAAGGTGGCCACTTGGTGTTTCAGGGCCGCCCGGAAGATTTGGTCAACGTCAAGGAATCCTATACGGGACAGTATTTGGGGGAGAAATTGGGGGGAAGGGTTGATGGTTGATGGTTGTTGGTTTGGTGACCAGGTCGAGACGTTACACTGCAACGTCTGTGGGCTAAAAACAGGGTCGGAAATATTTATTCTTTTCGATTAAAACGGTACCAATCCAAAAAATCGACCGATTGATTTATACTAGAGGAATCAGACATATTTTGCATATCAATACCCGTTTTTTCTTTAACGATTGCGATAAGCTCGCTACGGTGGATACCAAACTTTTGAGATACCAAAACAGCACAAGACCTTGCACTGGACGCTCTGTGTGATAAGGGAAGATCTTCCCGTTGAGCTCTTCTTTTATGTCCCGAAAAAGACATCTACGATTCTATTTATAAACTAAAAAAAACAAAAAAGGCGGAGACTAAGCCTTTTGCGCCAGTGCCTTTGCTGCATTATCCACGATCTGCTACAACCATGGTTCTCAGCTTGTCCACCAACCGAGTTGGTACACTGACAGCGCCGCCTTTTTGGGAGAGTGGCGTGTCTCTCGTCGTATGGGGCATTCTCGACTGCTATTTTTCCCTCTGCTCTTGCGGAGCATTCGGTTACGCTTTCAACGCTTACCTAAAGTGCAAACTTTCATCAAGTACCTCAGCCTTGCGAGCTTTGGTTACTCCTGGTTAAGCCGTAGCTTCCAGGAATTAGGCGCTTTGATTACCCTATACCGGTCAGGCCTTTGCTAGATTAAGAATACAAGATTCGCACTTGTGACCCTCGGTTTATTAAACCAATGCTCTACTAACTGAGCTAACTCTCTGCCACTGAAATGTGCCTGACCAACTGCTCCGTACCCTTTTGGGGTACCGAATACAGCACATTTCCTGCGTTTCGGTTTACAAAACCTACTGTACCGTACTTTAAGACTACTGGGCAGATTGAAGCCTACCTTTCCCCTTTGATACTGAATAGTTGCATTTACTTAGTAAAAATTCACACTTCTATTCTACACCTTATCCCATCAGTACTCGTTGTTTTTAGCGTGTTCAGCAGGGCAGCTACGCCCTTTATCTTCTCACCGTTGGCCCGAAGACGATCCTTTCCCAAGGGACTGAAACAAACAACTTACTACTCCGTTCTCCAGTTTTCGCTGAAGACCACCAGCGGGGTGGCGGCAGGATGGTGCTTGCTTGAACGAACCCCAAGCGGGGCAGGGCGCTGTGGCGGCATCCCTTTTACAGCCTTTACAGACTGCTGTTCTTGGCTACCCGAAGGCAGCGACGACTCAAGCGTCGTTTTCTCTTATGTCAATAAAGGTAATTGATTATTACCCCGATAAACCTGCGTTTATACTGTTGCACGAAGCCGTAAAAATCTTTTTTAATGGCCGTGCGAGGAGGATAACCGGAGAGGGGAAAGAATAGTTCCCAAGGAAGAAGAATCTATTGATATTAATTCGCCTGAATCAGCCACACCCCACCTACGATTAGGCTAATACCGAGGATACGCCACCAATTGATTTCCTGAACAGGAACCCCCAGCCAACCGTAGTGATCCATCACCAACGAGAAAGCCATCTGCCCTGCGACGGTGAGGCCCAGGGTTATGGCCACGCCTAAACGCGGCGTTAAAACAATCAGTGATGCAACATAGAAAGCACCTAGCAGGCCCCCGGTCCAAATCGACCAGTGCTCGGATTGGGTATTTTGAATTTGGGCAAAATCTACCCGGCCAACAATAAGGTACAGGAATAATCCGGCCATCCCCACGATAAAGGAGAGAAAAGTACCATAAAGAGGATCGCCAACGGATTTACTCAATTTGGTGTTAATGGCGGCTTGTATGGGTAAAACTACACCGGCAAGTACAGCCAGAATAATAAACAATGCTGCTTTCATGAAGGCAAAGATAGCAAACACTCTATAGGGGCGCTCACATGTATTTGGGGTAATTCAAAACACCAAATCTCTAAATGTTTCCCCGGTATAGCTAAGTTTACCGATACTGTGTTCCAAGCATAAACCCACGACGGCCACAAGCTCCTTTGGCAAAACCACCTACACCAAAAGAAAGCTCCAAGCCAAAGCTGATACGATAAGGAACGGTATTTCCTTGGTCGGCAAGGTTGCTATCAATCGAAGGGTAACCATTTGTCATGCCTTGTGGCGTTACAAAATCAGTCAGGCCATACTCTACACGTAGACCAGCTTTGAATACCATAGCCTCTGACCCGGAAAGGAAAGCCCCAAGGCCCAAAACCCCCGAGATATAACTGTCTTCATACTTCCCTTCTACAGACACTGGCTTGATACCCGAAGTCTGGGTGAGCTCCGTTATAGAAGTATATTTGGCACCACCTTCTATGTACACACCCGATTGGGGGTAAAAGCGATAAAGGCCATAGTAATCGTAGACTTCCCACTCTAGGTTGTTACGAAAAGATTCGTCTGTACTCGGGCGATATGTAATATTTTGAAAAAATGTTGCTCTCATTATTTCAAAATTCAAGCCATGATGATCTCCAATATTTAGCCCAACAGTACCTCCGTAGCTGTAGGCTAAATTAAGGCTATAGTCATGCTGATTATCACTGGCTAAGGTAGAGTTATAGTAGCCGGCTGGGCCAAAACTCGCTTTAGGACCCAGTTCCAACCATATTTGTGCAGAAGCGATGGTCGTAAAAAACAGAAAAACGAAAGTGGGAAGAATAGCTTTTCTCATAATGCTGATTAGTCGTTACAATTAAGGTGTGTAATTACAGCAGTAAGATACGGTAAAGCCGCAAAATGTTACCCCCATTAACGTTTTTAGAAAAAAAGGTCAAAAGTCTTTCATCTTCTGATGAATAATATTACCTTTGCCAACCGAAAAAATAAAAGCATAGACTAAAATTCGCAATTAAGCGTATGGCACATCATAAATCAGCTAAGAAACGTATCCGTCAAGACGCAAAGAAGCGTTTGGAAAATCGTTACTACAAAAAATCTGCACGTTCAGCAATTTCCAAGCTACGTGAGATGGAAGATTCAACCGAAGCAAGCACCTTCCTCCCCAAGGTTGTGAGCATGATCGACCGTCTGGCAAAACGTAACACTTGGCATGCGAACAAAGCATCCAACTTGAAAAGCAGCTTAACTAAGCATGTTAAAAGCCTGGGCTAAGCCTTAGGCATTTAGTGCTTTTCTTTTTAGGCATGCCTTGCATCTTTTTTAAAAGGTGCAAGGCATTTTTTTATTACCTTTACGAACGAACGTTCATTCGTAAAGACAACATGAAAATAAATTGAGCGTCCGTTTTTCAAATAGATGCCTAGGCGGTTCATTGCAAGGGTGCCAATTGTTTGGAAAACTTCAAAGCACACTCCATTTGTTTTTTTGCGTAATACAATTGTATGACTAGATTTTACCCGCTTACCGTCAAAGACATTCGCCGCGAAACCGTTGATTGTGTTTCTGTAGCATTTACTGTTCCTGAGTCTTTAGCCGACACCTTTGCTTTTAAGCAAGGGCAGTACATCACGCTCCGCACGCAATTGGAGGGAGAAGAAGTACGCCGCTCTTACTCTATTTGTGTAAGTCCTTTAGACAACGAGTTACGAGTAGCGATTAAGGAAGTCCCTGGTGGTCGCTTTTCCACTTTTGCTAACCAGCAACTACAAGTTGGAGATGTTTTAGAGGTAATGCCTCCCGAAGGTCGCTTTTTTACGCCTCTGCACTCTGAGCAAACCAAACACTACGCTGCCTTTGCCGCCGGTAGTGGCATTACCCCGGTTTTCTCTATCATGAAAACCATCCTGGAAACGGAACCCAATAGTCGCTTTACCCTTTTTTATGGCAACCAACGCACGGAGACCATCATTTTCCGCGAAGCCATCGAAGCACTCAAAAACATATACCTCCAGCGCCTTAGCGTTTATTATTTACTAAGTAAAGAACATACGGGCAGCGACCTCTTCAGTGGACGTATTGATCGTGATCGTTGCCGTACTTTCACTGAGAAGCTCATTCCTGTTGGTGATGTCGACGAATTTTTCTTGTGTGGCCCTGAAGAAATGACGCTTGGTGTTCGAGATGAATTGCGTGAGCAAGGCGTCGCCCGAGAAAACATCCACTTGGAGTTATTTGGCACCAACACTGGCAAGCGTAAGAAAAAAGAACGAACTGCTGTCAGCGGTGAATACGCTGCCGAAGTAAGTATTCAGCTGGATGGCAACGCCTTTACTTTTGTTATGAATGATCAGAATGAGAGTGTCCTGGATGCAGCACTCCGCAATGGTGCCGACCTGCCTTTTGCCTGCAAAGGCGGTGTGTGTTGTACCTGCCGAGCCAAAGTAGAAGAAGGAAAAGTGGAGATGGATGTCAACTACGCCCTTGAACCCGACGAAGTCGCCGCTGGGTTTATTCTCACTTGTCAGTCACACCCTACCACTGATAAAGTCGTTGTTAATTTTGACGCCTGATAAAATTCCTTACCTTTCCTACTTAATCTTCACTTCTTCGATCCTATGGCGACCATTGAGACATCAAAGAAACAACGTATCATGGAAGCAGCAGCTAAGCTGTTTCGCGATAGAGGCTACTCCGCTACATCAATGCGCGACCTGGCGAAGGCTGTCCATTTACAAGCTTCCAGCCTTTATAGTCACATCAATAGTAAGCAAGAAATTCTAAAAGATATTTGTTTTCAAAATGCCCATCGCTTCCTGGCTGGCATTGAACAAATAGAGCAAACGGGGCAACCACCACGTGAACAAATTCGCCAGTTAATCTTCCTGCATCTCAATGTAGCCACCAGCGACGCCACCTCTATTACCGCCTTCAACGATGAGTGGCGTCACCTAGAGGAACCCGATCTTGGGCAGTTCATCAAATTACGTAAGCGTTACGAAAACCGTTTCCTGGCCATCATCCAACAAGGTATCACCGAAGGTACTTTCAAGGAAATAGACCCAACCATTAGCATGTATACCATTCTATCTTCCCTGCGCTGGGTCTATGATTGGTACCAAGCTGGAAAAACGACCTCCATTCAGGATGTCGGTGATCAGATTACACTGATTGTTCTTGCAGGGATAGAGAAGTAAGAGTGTTTGCCCACTCATGGTTGTGTTCTTCCGCCGTGAACACTACCCCTACGCCCCAATTCATTGAAAGAGCACCACTGCGAGTACCGCGTAGCGGGATGAGCGGGTAGTGAGTACCTAATTACAAATATATTTCCGTCCTAATTAGAGGGATAGTCCCATTAAGTAAAGCGATTTTGTTAATTTTGCAGCCGGTAAATAACTATTCAACAACCAACGTATGGCCCTGGACCAGGTAGACATTGAAGAATACGAATGGCACGACGGTGAGCTTCAACCACGAGAAGACAAGGAGATGTCTTTTATGGATCATCTTGAAGAGCTACGTTGGCACATCATTCGGTCTTTAATAGCCATTTTTGCGGGTGGCATTGTGCTTTTTATTTTCCACGATTGGTACTTCAACAAAGTTATTCTTGGCCCTGCCTCTAATGATTTTGCTTCCTATAAATGGTTTTGCGACCTCTCTCACAAAATTGGTGCAGGAGAAGCCCTTTGTATGACGCTACCTGATTTCAAAATCCAGGCCGTTGCTTTTGCCGAACAGTTCATTACGACTATCAAACTGTGCTTTATTGGCGGTTTTGTCATTTCCTTCCCTTTCGTTTTTTACGAAATTTGGAAGTTTGTTGCCCCTGGTTTGTACCCCACTGAGAGATCAGCAACCAAAGGGGTGGTCTTCATTTGTTCTCTACTTTTCCTGATGGGTGTACTGTTTGGCTTCTTCATCGTTGCTCCTTTTGCGGTCAACTTTCTTATGGGCTTTACAGCCTCTGATACAGTGGCCAACAACCCTACGCTTAGCTCTTTTGTACTTTATATGGTCATGTTTACACTGCCGGCTGGTCTCATTTTCGAGCTGCCCATCGTTGTGTATTTTCTGGCCAAAATGGGCATCGTCACCCCAGCAGGCATGCGCAAATACCGCCGTCATTCTGTGATCGGAATACTGCTACTGTCAGCGATCCTTACCCCACCCGATGTAATCACGCAGTTTCTTATCGGTATTCCGCTTTACATCCTTTATGAAATCAGTATTTTAGTAGCCACACGTATGGCCAAAAAATATGAACAAGAACTCCAGTAGTTAACACCAGATATGCAAAGAATTAGCACCAACGCGACCATCTTTTTCAAGTTTTTTATCCCCGTTTTTTGGCTCGTATTTTTCGGGGCATTCCTTGCTGCCGTCTTTGCCTACGGTGCCGAAATGGCTAGTGGTTTTTCCGGTACAGGCTTCCGTATAGGGGCCGTATTGTTCTACCTCAGTGGCCTGGCATTGTTTTACTTCACCCTTTTTCCGCTCAAGCGCGTCGAAGCCGACAACGACTTTCTTTACGTCACTAATTATTTCAAGACCTTTCGCTACCCTTGGCACAATATCGAAAGCATCACTGACAGCACTTTTCTCTTCTTTACTATTGCCCGTGTCGAGCTGAAAGAGAAAGGTAACTTTGGCAAAAAAATGCCTTTCATGGCCAGCCGCCGCCTTTACCAGGATTTCTGGAAAGAACACTCCGAACTAGCTGATTTGCGCAAAGTATAATTAGGAAAAAATACAAGAGCGCGAGGTGCCAGCTATTTAAAGAATCTTAAGAAAAGTTTGATTTTCTTGTAGGGGGCTTTTGAGTTGTACAAGCGCTTGTTTCAGGATTATTGACTGTCCTTGTATAATTTTGGAATTATCCAGTTGTAACGAACTGCTAGTACCCTTAGCACAACGACCATTGTACTGGTTAGGATATAGGCCCAGTTAGAAGGTAAGGCAGTTTCCTGTAAAAGAAGATAGGTCATGCCGCCAAGAATACTTAGTGATGCATAAACCTCTTTGTGGAAAATGAGCGGTACCTCATTGGAAAGAATGTCTCGAATGACACCACCAAAGGATGCACTCAGGGTGCCTAAGAGGACACAAATGACGGGATGTAGGCCTGCTGCTACACCTATTTCTACGCCAATAATGGTGAATAAACCCAGGCCAATAGCATCAAAAAGGAACATGGTTCGGCGAACGTAGATCAGGTATTTTCTGAAAAGGATCGCAATAAGTGCTCCGGTGATAATAATGTAAGCATAATTGATATCCTGCATCCAGCCTACTGGTGTACGGCCAATAAGGACATCCCTAAGGCTACCGCCACCTACAGCAGTGACTGCTGCTAAGATCAACACTCCAAAAGGATCGAAACGATGGCGCATACCTGCCATTGCTCCGGAGATGGCAAAAACACAGGTGCCGATATAATCGAGCAATAAAATGATCGTCATTAGGAAAAGCTAGCTGAATCCTCAAAAATGGGTTTTAGTTCCGACTTCCGACTTCCGATTTCAGATTTTTGACCTTGTTTTATCTCATCTTTGGCCTTCTGCGCTTGCCTTTACCGCCTGACATGCCGTGGCCCGCGCGTCCTTGGCGCATAGCGGCTTTCATTTGGCCACTCTGGTTGATGGCCTGTTCTAATTGACGGAATTGATCCTTGAGTGGGCCTTCGGAAATTTTCAGTCCTTTCGCTTTCTTGTAATGTATTTTAGCTTCCTGGAAGCGTTGCTTGCTCAGGGCAATCTGTGCCAGCTGAATTTGCAACATGGCACGCTCGTTATCTGAAGGAACTTCAACAGCTTCCGCCATTTTGAGGTAACGCTCTCCCTCGTTTACATCTTTCCGAGCAATGGCGATAGACCCCTTAAGCATATAGAAATAGGCTTTATTGGTAGAATAGAGCCACTTGGGATTAGGTGTAAGGTTGAGCATTTTTTCGGCCTTGTCAAAATCAGAATCTTGCAATGCCTGAGCTGCTGGCCCTACAGTACCCAAAAAGATAAGGCCCAATAATAGGATAACCCCCGTAAGTACGAAGAAGAAGCCGTACCAAAAACCAAAGGCAGCCCAGAGGGCAATACCACCAACAATACCCAATACAATAAGGGCAATGCGGATATAAGGAGGAATGATGAACATAGCGTACTATTTAATTTGTCGCAAAAATAACTAAAAAACTGTGAGGTTTAGCTTAGTTGAACATATTCGTGTCAGGTATAGTTTTTCAAATACAAAAAAAAACGAGGCGAGCAGTTGGGTAACTACTCGCCTCGGGTTCAAATGGTAATTTGGGGTATTAATATCGTTTCGTCAGTTTTCTATTGTAGGACAATGTCCTTTTCCTCAACCATCTTGCGGATATTGATCAAGGCGTAGCGCATCCGCCCAAGGGCTGTATTGATGCTAACGCGGGTGAGCTGTGCAATTTCTTTGAAGCTCATATCTGCATAATGACGGAGGATAACCACTTCGCGTTGCTCAGGTGGCAGCTGATCTACCAGGTGGCGAACCTTCTGGTGTGTTTGGCTACGGATGATATCCTGCTCAGCGTTCAAGTCGTTGGACTTGAGCACATCAAAGATGTCAAATGTTTCCGTTGGAGATAGTTGCGGACGACGCTTATTGCGGCGGAAGTGATCTACACACATATTGTATGCAATGCGCATGGCCCACTGCAAGAACTTGCCTTCGTGGTTGTATTTACCCTTGCGCAGCGTATCAATGATCTTTATAAAGACCTCCTGAAAAATATCCTCAGCTAAAGATTGCTCTTTGACGAAGAGATAGATCGAGGTATAAATCTTTTGTTGGTGACGATTGAGCAGTTCTTCGAAGGCTCTTTCATTTCCATCTAGGTAACAAGCAATGAGTTGCTGGTCGTTTAATGCTGTAACTTGCATGACGTAACGATTTAGCTTTAAAAAGGGATTACAACAATTTTACATTGTTGCTAAACGTTAAGTGTAGAAGTTACGAGCTATAGAAGATAGATTAAGTGAAAGATTGAAACTGCTCCTTTAGTGAAGCTGGGTCAAATATAAGCGCATCTTATGTAAAGAACCAAGGATCGCGTGTTTTTTTTTATGGCCTTAACGCTTTTTTAACGTCTCTCTACCTAATATTAAGCGGCTTTTTTGTTGTTTTTGTAGTCGTTTCTTTTCCCTTCCAAGCCCATACTTATTGATAATTTGGTTGATTTGTGATACTCGTCGAGATAAGAATAAATTTTTAGTGATTTTTTTCTGATCTCTACCTATGACGACTCAGTAATGTATGCATCAAATGCGATAATCCATTGAACGCTGAGGAGCTCAGAGGACAATAGCGACGATCATCGCAGGTCGTTTGGGAAGCATAAAAACAGGAGGGATTAAATACTATTTACCCTTTAATCATGGTATGGTTGTTTTTTACCAAATGAAATTTCCCAAGAGGCTCTACTATTATTCTTTGCCTGTATGCGCATTTTGTCTACCTTTGCAACGTCAAAAAACAACCTGCCTCAAATATGAATTTGCACGAATACCAAGGGAAAGAAATTCTAACCAAATATAATGTACCTATTCAGCGCGGCAAAGTAGCGGAAACTGTAGAAAAAGCAGTAGAAGCTTTCCATGAGCTACGTGAAGAAACGGGTAGTGATATCTCCATCATTAAAGCCCAAATCCACGCTGGTGGTCGCGGGAAAGGTGGTGGTGTGAAACTCGCTAAAAACCTGGAAGGTGTTAAAGAACATGCCGGTAATATTCTGGGCATGATGCTGAAAACGCCACAGACTCCTGGTGGTTTGAATGGCCCAGGCAAGCTGGTTCGCAAAGTATTGGTAGCAGAAGATGCTTATGCACCTGATTTCGATGCCTGCCGTGAATTCTATGTTTCCATATTGATGGATCGTGGCCGTAAGTGCAACGTTATTGTCTATAGTACCGAAGGCGGTATGGACATCGAAGAAGTTGCAGAGAACACGCCTGATAAGGTGTTGAAAGAATATATTGATCCCGAGCTGGGACTGCAAGGTTTTCAGGCCCGTAAAGTGGCTTTCAACCTAGGCATGAGCGGACAGGGTTTCAAAAACATGGTGAAATTTATCAGCAACCTGTACAAAGCCTTTGTAGGATCTGATGCAAGCATGATCGAAATCAATCCTTGCATGTACAATCCTGGTGATGAGCGAGTGATTGCTGTAGACTGTAAGTTTACCCTAGACGAAAACGCTTTGTATCGCCACAAGGACTTGGCTGAGTACCGTGATGTACACGAAGAAGATCCTACCGAAGTAGAAGCCAAAGCTTTTGGCCTAAACTATGTACAGCTGGACGGCAATGTAGGTTGTATGGTCAACGGTGCGGGACTAGCGATGGCTACGATGGATATCATCAAGTTGAGTGGTGGCGAACCTGCCAACTTCCTTGACGTTGGTGGTACTGCTGATGCCAAGCGCGTAGAAAATGCCTTCCGTATCATTTTACGTGATGATCGCGTAAAAGCAATCCTGATCAATATCTTCGGTGGTATTGTTCGTTGTGATCGCGTAGCGCAAGGCGTCGTTGATGCTTACAAGAACATCGGAGACATCAAGGTGCCGATCATCGTTCGTTTGCAGGGTACCAATGCTGAAATTGCTAAAGAAATTATCGACAAGAGTGGACTTAATGTTCGCTCGGCTATCGCTTTACAGGATGCTGCCGATGCAGTGAAAGCTGTAATGGGGTAAGTTTAAAGTAAAGATCATTGAGCAAGGGGCAATACCGACAAGGTGTTGTCCCTTTTCCTTTTTTATCAGCTAAGCTATTAATACCTTACCTTGGCGCTAGATAAGCTTAAACTTTAAGTATGAATACGCGCAACTCGCTCTACAACCTGTTCTTTCTTGTTTTTCTAACCGCTTTTAGCTGTGAAAAGGAAAATGCTCTTGAATGCCCTGGTCAGGAGGACCGGGCAATAGATGTGATAACTGGCCCCAATTTAGGGATTCAGACAGTTGCTTATTTGACGAATGAATATGGTGGCTTACGCGATGTACAAGATGTGAGTACTTATCCTTTGTTCTTAAATTGGCTAGGTGGGTGTCAAGAGCAGTATACTGTTAATCTATTGAAAAGGAGTTATTTTGTCTTCCCAGGAGGCCCTGCCTACGAGCGTTTTTCCTTGTTCTCTTACTTTGGTGTTAGTTATGGGGAGGCCGTAAATCTGGATATAGAAATGCCCAATGAAGACAACGCTACTATTGCAACAGAGTCATTTATACTTACTATTTCAGAGGTTCCTTCTGTTGAGGAAATTGTCATTTTGCCTTCGATGTCTTTTTCTTCGTCTTCTGATCCTGGCGAGCAGACGTTAAATATCAATTTGTCGGAGTCTGGAACCAACGAAAATCAACCTTGGCGTTATGTAGGGTTGCGGCTTGCTGGATCTTCAGCGTTGGTCGCGGTTTGTATAAATATGATGGAAAATCAAAACAGAACCATCAATTTTAGTGAGTTTGATCAAGTGCTTACAGAGCAAGAAGTTTCACTTTCTGGAGAAGAAGTAAAGTTTGCCGAGGTTAAAGTTGTACTAGATATTACAGAAGAAAAAATGGTAGAGTTAGGAGTACAGACCCTTAATGAACAAAAAATAAGTACGTGGATGCCTACAGATTCCGAAGGAGTACTGTTGGAATTTTATGGTCCATATTCAAACTCGAAATCATGGAAAAAACAGGCGTATTACGAAGAGTTACCTGCTGAGGTCTCACTTCAGCCTGATATGATAGCATCTATTGAAATAGACTATGATTTTGTTAATGTTCAATTAAATAAATCTGGTTATGTGCATTTTTCAAAACCGACTTTCCCTATTGGCGTAACAGATATTGAACGTTCTCTGAAAGGGCTTGTACCTGCGGGGAAGTCCCGTGTACGCATACCAAAAGTTGCTGATGAGTTTGTAGAGCAATTTCCAGAAGCAGCATCTTTAGATAGTATCTGGGAGGTAAGAGGTTTTGAAGCGACACTCTATCATTACCCTGCAGCCCAGTCGCTAGATCAATATAAAAGGCTATCGGAGCTTTCGTGGTTGGGTCGCCAGCAGTACCAATGGTATAGAATGGAGGTTGAATGAGTTTTTAGGGGCTGTCAACTCCAGGGTTTTGATTTCTGAATTGATAAACGATATATTTGTCGGAACGTGACTTGGATCTGATCTGATCAGAATTGCCTTGCCCTTGAGGTAAAGTCATTAAAACTTACTTGTAATGCGTGTTTTCTGTCTCTCAATGATTTTCTGCACTATATTCTTTACTTGTGAAAAAGAAAAAGAAGAAATAACAATAGAGAGTTGCAATGCTATTTATGGCATTGATATAACTTTCGCCGTTATTTTAGACCCAGTGATCTGGCTCAATGATGCAGCAGATAACGTTATCTTTCAGGATGGAGAAACAGGTGCAAGAGGAACAACTTATTTCCTTAATACGATAGCCTGTGAGGAAGAATATACCCTGAGTATTGCTGGTAGAGATCGGGTTGAACTTCTTGAAGAAGGCGAAACAAATCGGATTGTAACACGGCAAATAGCACAAGTCGGACAAGGCAGCGGGATACGATTAGCTGCTATTCAGGAGGTTTTTCTGACTTCAGTGGTCCCCATTTCTCCTTCAGACTTGGTTGTGTTTAGGAATTCGCCGGAGGTTGACTCTATCATTTTTATGGGGCTGGCGGGCGAACGAGATGTGACAGGTCCACGGCCACCTGTGAGTTATTCTTATGAAGAGGAGGAGCAGGAATTAAGGGTTTATTTCAATGGGTTTGCATCAGATAATACCAAGGGGTTATTAGCAGTGAGGTTAGCGGCTAGCGGAGCTTGGGTAGGCCAGGAGGTTGACTTCTTGTCTAGAGCAACTTTTGGGCCATTTGTTGGCTTTGAACCTTTGGAGTATAAAACCTTGACCTTGAATATACCAGCAGATGTTACGGCCCATCAGTTCCGTGTAAGCTGGTTGAACGATAATATTTCTATCTCTGCTACGGTGTTAGGAGATTTCGAAAACACTTCTTCGGCGAGCTTGCTTGTACCTAGCGATGGCAATGGTTTTTTGATACGTACTGTTGTTCCCGGTGAAGCTACCTATCTGAACCAACAGTATTTTGAGCAATGGCCTACTGAAGTGAATGTGACTCCCCGTTATTTTCTTGATGAAGCTCGATTAAGTTACCCTACGGTATCGATTTATTCGAATGATGGTGATGTCGTTTTTTTAGAGAATGATTATGTTTCTCCAGGGAATAATGGAAGGTATTGGAAAAGACAATATGTTGCTCCACTTGATCCTAATTTTACATCAGTTCAAATACCAATGGCTGAAAGCTCTTTGTTTTCAGGGAGTTATAGCCTAGGGTGGAGTTACAGTGACTATAAAAATAGCTTTGACGAAGAGGTGAAGGTTAGTGTCTATGACTATCCCCTGCTGTCAGATGGGTACCAGGGATTTCTGCGTGATGCTTTTCGTATTTCCAATAGCCAGGAAGGATGGTTGAGAACGCAGGTGTATGAGGCGGTAAGCCAGCGGATAATAGATTAAGCGTTTGTTCGCAAAGTTTCCGGGCAAGCTCTTAATCGTATAGAGGGATTTAATTTTATCTTTGGTAGCGAACCAACGACAAAACAAAACGACCATGACCTTCTCCGAATACCGCCAATACGATGCGCTGGGCCTTGCCGAACTCGTGCGAAGCGGACAAATTACGGCTGCTGAATTATTGAATATTGCGATCACTCGTGCCGAGGAGGTAAACCAGCAACTCAACGCGATTAATCACCCCCTTTTCGAATATGCGCGAGAGCAACTCGCTAACCACCCACCCACGGCAACACAACTGTTTGGTGGTGTACCTTTTCTCATCAAGGATTTGGGCTTGGCGCTAAAAGGGACCCCTTTGCGGATAGGCTCTCGCTCGACAGAAGGGATGGTGTCGGAAGTGGATAGCCATTTGGTACAGTTGTTCCAAAAAGCAGGCTTGTTGATTTTGGGTAAAACCAATACCCCGGAATTTGGCCTGACACCTTTCACTGAGCCCGAAGCCTTTGGGGCTACACGCAATCCCTGGCATACCGATTATACCTCTGGCGGTAGTTCGGGGGGTAGCGCAGCAGCAATAGCCGCAGGTATAGTACCGATGGCTACTGCTAGTGATGGTGGTGGATCAATTCGAATGCCAGCTTCATGCTGTGGACTGTTTGGCCTCAAGCCATCAAGAGGTAGATTAAGCCTGGGCCCTGGTTCTGGCGAGAGCTGGAATGGCGCTGTGGTAGAAGGTTGTAACAGTCGGAGTGTGCGAGACAGTGCCGCTTTCCTGGATACTTTTTCTCAGCCGAGTATTGGCGAGTTGTACTATGCGCCCAAGCCAGAAGTACCTTATGCTGACTTGTTGACGGCATCGCCCGAGAAGTTGCGGATTGGATTTTCTACAAAACATCCTCTAGGGCTACCTGTAGATAATGATTGTAAACAAGCGGTGGAGGAAACGGCTCACCTATTGGCCGATATGGGCCACGAAGTGGAAGCTATCCCCTTGCCTTATCAGCGGGAAGACCTGACCAAGACCTTCCTGCACCTGATAATGGGGGAGGTAAGTGCAGAACTTAAGAGAATAAGCAAGACACGAGGTAGCAAGGTCGGCAGAAGTGAGGTGGAAGCCAATACTTACGCCTTGAGTTTGTTGGGGGATGCTATTTCTGCGGGCGATTACGCTTATTATCGCAGTCTTTGGAACGACTTGGCCCGCAGGCAGGGGAATTTTCACCAGACCTATCATTGTTTGTTGACGCCAACGGTAGCTATGGCGCCCTTCCCGGTAGGTAGTTTACAATCAACACCAGCGGAAAAAATGCTTGTAAATATCCTCACGCGTTTGCGCCTCGGAAGCCTGATGAAGGCCAACATTGAGCAATTGGCGGAAAAGATATTTGCTTATATGCCTTATACGCCCATTGCGAATATGACAGGACAGCCAGCAATGTCGATGCCGCTGCATTGGAATGCGAAGGGATTGCCTGTTGGGGTAATGTTTACAGCAGGTATTTACCGGGAGGATATCCTCTTTAAATTGGCTGCTCAACTGGAGAAAGCCAAGCCGTGGATGGAGCGGGTGGCGGAGGTGTAAGCTACATCTCCTTCCGATATTGATCCAGTAACTCCCTTTCTTTAGCCGTAAGACTATCAATACCTTGATGGTTGATTTTATCAAGAAGGTAATCCAGGCTTACTTTGTTATTAGAGCGAGGGGGCTTTGACTTACGAGAAACGTTAAGCCCTTCCCCCCAGTAGTTGTCAATCAATAATATGGCGGGATTGCGGACAATCAATACAAGGAAAACGGTGGCAGGTACAAGGATGAGTAAGATCAACCACCAGCTGGTTTGCAAAATAGAAGGCTTCATAATGATGGTGAGCAAGACGCCAACAATTGCGCCTCCAAGGTGGGCATCGTGGCCGATATTGTCAGATTGAGATTTAATCCCAAAAATGGAGATTACGACGAAACAAAGTCCAAACACCCAGGTGCTGATTTCAAAAGGGAGTAAAATAAGAGAGATTTTGACCTCAGGAAAGAGGACGACTGATGCGAAAATGACACCACTGATAGCACCTGAAGCACCTACGGCCTTATAATCGGGATGATTACGGTGGAGGTAGAGTGCCAAGAGATTCCCGCCTAGTAGTGCACCCACATATATCAAAAGGTATTTCGGGACTCCCAGTACAAACTCCAATGACCAACTAAAAGAGAGCAGCGCTATCATATTGAAGCCAAAGTGCATCCAGTTGGCATGTAGGAATCCTGATGAAAAAAGCCGGTCGTATTGCTTATCGATCAAAATAGGATCAGTATGGAATAAATGGCGTTCGAAATACTGTCGATCAAGGAAGCCTTTGTAGGTCGCCAAGCCAGTAAATAGTAAGATGATGGTGCCAATTACACTGGACATAGGCGTGGATTAATTAATGATTATTTCCCCAACGTAAGTCTGTTCGCCACTGCGTAAGCGGTAAGCATAGACGCCAGCGGGAAGTTGATTGATCAGTATTTCTCGTTGCCATTCTTCTCCCGACGTAGCGGGGAAGGTGATTTGCCGAAGGCGTTGCCCCAGGAGGCTAAAGAGCTCAAGTTCGACGGTTGCTGAAGAAGCTTCCTGAAGGTAGAAAGATAGCTGATGATCGGCGGGATTTGGGAAAACTCGCCAAGCTTTAGGGGCCGGATAACTGAAAGGAACGAGGTTTGAATAGGTGAAAGCACCGTCGGTAGTGGTGACTTTAACACGGTAGATATTGGCACCACGGAGAGGGCTTTCGTCGATGTATTGATAGTGCTGTAGATCAGTATGGTTACCAGTTGTAGGTATCGTTGCTAATACTTCATAAGAGAAATAGTCATTGCCACGCTGGAGCTCCATACTGGTGATGTTGTCTTCAAATTGTGTGCTCCATTGTAAGGGTATACTGGATTCCTGCACTTCGCCGGTGAGGTTGACCCATTCGACGTAGGGATCACCGCAGTAGGGGTAAATTCGTTGAGAAACTGTTGTGGATAATCCTCCGGGGTCGGTGACGGTTAACTCGATGCGGTAGAAATAAATTTCCTGTTCACAGCCTAAGGGGCTGATGAGAAAGTGACTCTCGCGGTCGAAGATGACGGGGTCGGGGTGGAAGTGGTCATTGTGATGAAGGAATGTTCGCCATTGATACATCAGTGTTTCCTCAGCATGTTCGGTATCGGTCACGTTGGCGGCCAGCCGGAGAAGAGAGGTGAAGCCAAGAGGGTATTGATCACCATCGTTGAAGGAAGATATCTCTACCTGGGGAGGCGTATTGTTGAGCGAGACGATCCGCTCTGCCGCATTGCTGGCTCCTTCTTCATCTGTGACGGTGAGGCGGACGGTGTAGCTGGTGGGATCATTGCTGTTGCTAGTAAAGGTGTGGCTGGGGTCGGAGAGTGTACTCGTTTCGCCATCGCCAAATTCCCAAAGGTAGGTGAGTGCGGTATTATTGGGATCAAAAGAGCTGCTGGCCGAAAACTGTACCGTTAGTGGCCCGGGGCCAAAGTATTTGTCGGCATTGATGACGGCTACGGGGGCGGGGTTGCCACCGTAGGTGATTTTATGAACTTCTCCGGCAAGGTTGGTGTAGTACAACGATCCGTTGGCTAAATTTTGGGCAAGGTAAATAATATCCTGGCTGTACTCATGGAAGAGGTCGACGGCACTGAGTTCGTTGTTATCATCGATGGTAAGGGTACGAATCCATCCGCTGAAGTCTACGTGGAAATATTTGCCTCGATAGTCTTCGGGGAATTGATCACCCTGGTAGACAATGCCCGCCAGACTAGAGTAACCATCAAACATCTCGCCGGTGACAGGGCTATCATCGTCGACAAGATAAATACTGCTGGGGTCTCCGGTATCCGTCCAGCCGGGTACGGCTGTGCGAGCAGGAGGATTCCAGCGGGAGTTGCTCCAGGTAATGAGCGGTTGCTGGGCATAGGTGGGGAATACATCTTGTGGGATGGGTTGGGTCGCATCACAAGGGTTGCCGGGTACATAGGGGCCACTTTCGAGTGGGCGAGCGAGCAAGTCGCGGAAGTTGAAGAAAGGCTGGTCACAATTACTTAGCGGGTTGGGGGCTAATGGATTGATCGGAGCCTCTATGATCCAATATTTCCAGGCGAGGGCATTGCCTTCCATGATTGGCCAGCCAAAATTTTGACCACCGTGCTCTATAACGTTGAGTTCTTCCCATCCGCCATTGCCGACGTCTCCGAGAAAGATAGTCCCGGGGTTACCTTGGTCGGGGTAATGACTGCCGGTATTGGGTTTGAGCATCATGCGGAAAGGGTTACGGAAGCCCATTGCCCAGGTACGTGACTGTGCAGAACGAGGTGCCTCAGGATCGTAAAAAGGGTTGGAGGCGAGGCCGTCTCCGGTGTTGGGGTCAATGCGGAGTACCTTACCATTGAGGGTGCCGAGGTATTGTGATTTATAGGACCCAAGGTCTTGGTCGGGGGTGATGATTCCCCATTCGATAGCCTGGGGAGCATACTCGTCGCCGGGTTCATTGCCAATACCGATATGGAGTCCTCCCGTTGTTTCACCTGCCGAGAAGAGCAGGGTGCCGTCTAATCCCTGGATAAGGGTACCAGCGCCGTGGAATTCGTAAAGAATAGGTACGCCGGTACTGATATCCTCTCCGAGGAGGATTTTTTCAGAATCTGGAACGACGGTTGTAAAGTTGGTTGCCTGGTCGGCTTGATAGCGAACGATCCGCGCGAAACTAGGCTTATAGGTGACGGTTGTATCTGGATGGTACTCGGGGGTGCCGTAGTGCCAATAGTGGTGAAGGTCGACGACGTAATAGAGGTAGAAGTAGCCATTGGTGGTAAAATCATTGTCGAGGCAGAAGCCATTTAGGCCGTGGTCTTTCCAGCTGGCCACTTTTTCGCTGATGTCGATTAATGGCTCGGGAAGCAGTTGCTCTGAGGTGTCCATGACGTATACTTGGCCTGCTTTTTCCCATAGGTAGCCCTGGCCATTTTGGTCGAAGGTGATGCCAAGGGGAAGTTCAAGGCCATCTATGATTTTGGTATCGTAAAAGTCGTCGGGGAGTTGACTCCAGAGTGGTGTGCAAAAACAGAGTAAGCTGAAAGTAGCGATTAAGAAAAATCGGAAATTGGAGGGATGCACTGTGGACATGATAGCGAGAAATTAGTCGTTTGTGCAAAAATAAGGCATTGTGGTGAGAATAGCGGTAGAGGGGGGCAATCGTACTAGTGCGATCTACGGTTGAGTCAAAGTGGGAGATCGGAAGTGGGAAGTCGGAAATGTTGTGACACGCGCATTAGCTAGAGGAAAGCTGACCATTAGTGGCCTTCAAAAACTTCCGACTTCTGACTTCTGACTTCTCATTTCTGACTTAGGAAAAGGTCACCCTGATCGTACCAGTACGATTGTACGTTTGGATATGGTTGTTGCGAAGCGAATAGCTGAGCTCGGGGGGCGGAGCCCGCAAGGACCAGCGGTGGTAGCCAAGCAGCGAAGCGCTGGGCGGACGACGCGGCACCAAGCCCCAAAGGGCGATGGTGGGGCCCCTAATAACAACTAATTACCGAAACGAGAAGCGGTACTTTTTTGATTGGCCTTGCTTTTACCTTTTTCGATGGCGTTGGGGTCGTAGTGGACGTGCATATTGATGTAAAGGGCGCGAGCCAATCGGAAAATGTAGACAAAGAATACCCCTAATACTACTAGTAATGCAGTGAAGCTGGCGGCAGTACTCCAGTCGAGTACCCAGTGCAGAAACAAGACGAAACCGATGGAGAAAAAGGCTGTGAAAATGTAGGACAGGAACATGGCGCCGTAGTAATAGCCGGGCTCGGGGAAGAAGTCTTCATAGCATTTGTCGCAGCGCTCTTTCATTTCGAAAGGTTCTTTGAAACTGAGGCTCCCGGTAGGGAACATATCACTTTCGGGGCACTTTGGACATTTGATGTTGAAGATGCTGTAAGCTTTGTTGCCTTTGCGAAAAATACCCATGATGCGCTTCGATTTTGTTCGAAATGCAAAGATGGGAAAAATAGAGATATTAGTGAGTGATAATGATCACATAAAGAGATGTAGAGTCGTCGAAATAAATCCAGGGCAAGGCAGGGGGGAGCTAAGGAAGAGGAGCCATCTGATCATTTGCACAGAAATCGATACCATTAAATGGCGATACCGATTTTCTGATTAAGAGTGGTTGTCTCCAAATATTTTTGAGTGCCGTTCTTTGGAAGATAGCTCGAGCGACTTGATTCTAAATGTATGAAGGTAAGTCAATCGTAGTCCACAAGTTTCGTAGTGCGTTTTTTACATTTCCTTGCGTTGGTGGATTGGTTTTTGTGTAAAATATTGATTTATAGGTGTTTGTTTTTCATGGGGTGGCTCGCTCATTATTTTGCGTGTTTCTTACGGATAGGCCGTTTGGAGCACCAGAATACGCCAGGTTTTTCAAAAAACAAAACCCCCGATTAACCATTACTGGCCAACCGGGGGAAGAATTACTGAACTTAAATTTTACAAGAGGGAAATGCCTTTCTGTTCAGTAAAATCGTTTTCAAATGGTGTCGAGGGCGTTTTTAAAGTTTGATTACCCGTTGTATGTGGGGCGTTTTTCCATCGTCATAACGCAGGATATAGGTGCCAGTGGGCCAGTTGTTCATGTCTACGGTCAGGCGTAAATCTTGGGTGTTTACCTGGTGCCATACCTTGCCGTTGATGTCCATAATTTGCACATTTCCACCTTGGGCGGGAAGCTCAATGGTGAGGCGATCAGCGACAGGGTTGGGGTAGGTTACAGGAGAAGCGGGGGTAGTAGATGACTGCTTGGTAGTAGTAGCTGTTGAGTGCTCGCCAGGGGTGTTTTGCGATGTGAGAGCTGGGTTGTGATGGCCAGGGGGGGGAGTTATCGTATAGCTAAACCCAATGCAGTTATTGTAGCTGACGATTACATCTTCTACCCAACGCATTTCCAGAATATTACCTGGAGCTAAGACATCGTTCACTTGAGTAACAAAATGCCAGTTGTTAGGACGGCCATATTCATTCATGAAGATATTATTATTTCGGTCAATAAATATCCTATTGGTATGAGCCTGGAGCACACCGACCAATAAATTATTAGGAAAAGAGGTCATCGTGTTTTTGAATACGACTATTTCAAAAAACTCGTCTTCTATTGGTGAACCTGGAGTTGTGATGTAAATATTTAGGTAGATCGCACCCGCGATACTGAGCGGCGCCAGCGGAACACTACCTACTGTCATCGTGAAAGCGTCATCTCCTGCTATTTCGCAGTTGATCGGATCAGCAATGTTTATATCCTCAACAATGATGACTAACCCGCTTTGGGTACGCGCTTTTTCCCCCTTAATAGTTTCGGGCCCAAAAGCTTCTTCTGTACACCCTGATTGAGCACCGATGGTGAAGACTGTACTAGCGGGTAAGTCATGAAAAGTAAGGAAGTTTTCTTCTGTTTGAACCTGTTGTATTAGTTCTTCACCATCGTGTATATAGAGATTGATTTGATATAAAACGGCTCCATCTACTGCTTCCCATTCAAAACTAATAGAGTGTTCTGTCTCTTCAATAATATTAAGGTCAGGAGCAGGTAGTGTACAGTCTTGGGCAAAGATTGTACTGGAGTAAATAATCAAACAGATGGTCAGGGAGAGTACTTTTGAGAATAGAAATTTCATAGTTCAGTTTGTTTAAATTAAGTATGTTTACTTGTCTGGAAGCAAAGATGAGGGAGAGTAGAAGAAAAAAAAACTACACTTTTTCCCGATTTTCTGTAACGAGCCCCTAAATATGATCAACCAAAAGTTAGTTGAAGTTCTTCAATGCTTAGACGCAGAAAGTCTAGAAAAGTTAGCTTTATTCCTGCGGTCTCCTTATTTTAATAATGCTTATAATGCAGAGCAGATCGTAAATCTATACAGTTATCTTGCTGCGCCAAGTCAGATAAGACGACTAGATAAGCTTGATAAGGAATCATTGAATACCAAGTATTTTCCTGAATACACATATCGGCCAAAGCAAAAAAATCCAATTGATGCCTTAACTACAGATTTGTTCAAACTGGTTAAGAAATTCATTCATGTCGAAATGGCCAGTAAAGATAATTATGAATCGAAACACTTTTTATATCTGGCTAGGTTTTACTTACAAAACAACTTGCCTGAGCGATTTCAACAAACGATGAGCCAATTTTGGAAATACCAAAAGAAGAGAAAGGATGTTGGGCCTTGGTATTATTTGGACAGTTTTTTGATGGAATTAGAAGGCACCCTTTTTAAAAGTATTTTTAACACTTATACAGATGATATAAACTTGATATCAACCCATAAAAGCCTTGATCAATTTTATAAAGTTTCGAAATTAGAACTGACTGCTGCCCTTAAATATCAAAAGAGGTTAGGAGCAATTGATGATGAGGGAATATTGGAAAAAACACAAGAATTATTCCCTACGGGAGAAGACGATAATTCAGATGGCTATCCATTAAATGAATATTACCAGATAATCATCAAATGGTTGGATGTGCCTCCAACCCTTGAGGAACTGGAAGCATTTTCAGGAAGTATATTGGAACATCGTGGGAAAATTGAAAACCATGCAATCAGGAATTTGATGGCCTTTTACAGGAACTTTTATTTTCAGGCTTACCGCAAGCAGGAAAACCCTAAGGCCTACTCGAAAGAACTCTTCCGTATTTATAAACTCCACTTGGAAGAAGGTTTTTTTGATACTTATGATAAAATATTACCAGTTGCTTTACACGTAGTTATTGCTATTGCATTAAAATGTGATGAGATAGAGTGGGCAAAAAAAGTATTGAAGAAATACCCTGCTAAACGGATTATTGGCACCCATTTTGCAGAAGAGGCACATTGTCTCAGTGAGGCAGAAGTTTTTTTTGCCAATCGAGAATATGACCTAGCTATGGAAAAACTGGTGTATCGTAATTTCGAAAATGTGAACTACAGCATTATAGTAGACGCATTATTAATTAGGATTTACTATATGACAAATAATGAGTTGATAGACAATAGAATTAGGGCATTAGAACAAAAAATAAGAAGATCAAAAGTAGCAAAGAAAAGACGAGATTCTTTCCTTAGTTTTTTGAAAATATTGAATCAGGTATTAAAATATGAGCATGATAAGACTTCTGATAAGTGGAAGAAAATACAAACTAAAATAGATGTTACTAGTAATGTTATTCATAGGGAATGGCTCCAACAAATCATCAACGAATAAAAGCTACCCCACCAAAAATAGCAGGACTGCATTAGATTATCAAAACAAGTAATAAACAAACTATTCTGACTTTACTGTTTAATCACAGGTTTACTTAGCAGTTCTGGTTAGAAAATTTATAATGATTAAGTATTAGGTTGAAAAAATGGCCACATCAAAAGTGGCTTTGCTAGTACTCGTCTAGTTGTGCCAGATTATAAAAGCCACCCCGTAACGGCTGTTGCAGGGTGGCTATCCTTCCTGATAAGGAGTTACTTCGTAATTACGATAGTCGAAAGGTGGGTCGTCCCATTGTCGGAAAGGAGGCGCACGAAATAGGTGCCGCTGCTGTGTTTGCTGAGGTCTAGTGTGAGGGAAGTATTCTGACTTTCGTCTACTTCTTCCTGCCACACTACTTGCCCAAGGATATTCACGATCTCCAAGTTGGCTAGTGTGCCTGTTTCATTGGCGGGCATTTCAATGTTGACGATGCCTTTGCTAGGATTGGGGTATACAGTGGTTGAATTAGAAGCTTTTTGGGTACGCTCCTGAATGGAGTGCGTATCATCTTGCTGGCCTTGTAGCCAGTGGCCTGGATCATTGGGATCATCGCCGCCGCCACCGCCAGGGTTGCCGTCACCACCTACACAAATGGGCAGGCAAATGATATTAGAAGCGGTACCTGTATTATTGTCGAGGTAAGAGATGTCAACTTCTTCACAGAAGACCTTGGTGCGAAAGCAGAATTCAAAATTCTCATTCAGCATGCAAGGCACTAATTGTTCTGTGATCCAACTTGGTACTTGGTAGCTGTTGAACTGGTCGGCAGGTCCCATTTCCATCGGTAACCAATAGGAAGCACCTGAACAGTCATTGAACAAAAATTCGTAACTGACAAAGCCATTGTGTGGGTTGGTCAAGTTCAAGTTGAAAGGATCGCCAGGGCTAATACTGGTGCTGGTTGTCGTAAGTTCCCCTGCTTCTTCGGGAGAAAGTGTAATCTCTATGTAGTAGAAGTAGGGGCATACGCTTTGTATATCCACCAACTGGAAGGTATAGTTTCCGTTTTCGGTAAAAGTGATACATGGTGAAGTGCTCGGGTCAAATTGATCAATAAGCTCTCCTTGTTCATTGTAAATGCGTAGTGCAATAAATTCACTTAAGTCAGAAAAGCAAAGTATTTGCTGATCACAGTTGCTTTCGACGATTTCATAGGTCAAGTCTGTGAGGATGACAGAGGGCTCGTAAGATAGGGTGAAGCTTTCTAGGGTGTTACAATGGTCCATTTCAAAAACAGAAATCTCATTCTTTGCAGTAACTAAGATGGGGAAAGAAGGACTAGGGTTGGCCGACATAGACCAAGTATAGGTATGAGAGAAAGTACGACTGTTTGCTCCGGATATTATCCGCTGATTACTTTGACCATCGCCCCAATCCACCGTAAGGTTAACGCCAATGAGTAATCCTGAAAGGTCTGCGTTTATCGTTGGGGTAATCTCAATAGTTTTGCTGTATTCATCTCGTATAGGGTCGTAATTACAGCTTGTTTCCGTGATGGTGAAGTCTGGGACTTTCGTGCCAAATACCTCAACGGATGCCGTAAGGCAAAGTGGACCGCCAGTACATGGCGTAGCGATAATTTGCCCACTTACGTTATCTCTTACATTTACTTTAAACTGTAACACCCCTGTTTCATTACAGGTGTAATTAAGAGAAGGTAGTGTCGTAGAGATAGGAGTAGGGGTAAGTATGGTAACATTGTTACAGTCTGTGGTGAGTGTAGAAGGGTCGAAAAAACACTTTTCTACGGTCCATTCATAAGTTACGTTTTGCCAATCGACACATTCAAAAAGCATGATGTCAGCGACATCGCCCAGGCAGAGTTGGGCAGGGCCATTATTAGCGGTTCGGGTAACATCGCATTCCTGTGCGTTTAGACTGCCGAAAAGAGAGAGGAAGAGAAAGAGCACCGAGAAGATAGCTCTTGGAGTATGGGTATTGATTGAATAGTTCATTTTGAGAAGTATTGTACCCTCATCACGAGGATGAGGGCTTGTTTTTAGAAAAAAAAGAGAATTACACAACAGAATCGTCAAGAAGAAGAGGAGCACAGTGCAAGGAAGCAGCAGTGAAGCAGATCAGCGTATTTGTAGTACATGTTAGCTTTCCCAGAAAGTCATCGTTGAGTTCATTGAGTGCACAACCTACACACGACCCAAAAGAGTTGGAGGATGCTCTGCAAGTAGGTTTGTAGATACCGCCCACACTGCCTGGATCAACGGAGGTAACAGTGATTTCGCCAAGGTATTCCAGGGTAGTGAAATCAATGGCTACGACTGTAGAGTTTTGCTCGTCGATTGGGAATTCCTCTACCATTAATGGGTATAGTCTTCCATCTCGAGGGTATAATGCTAAATTGATGATACGACCTTCAGGGTGGTAAAAGTCAATCGAATAAAAGACTTCGTCGGTATCAGTGAAAACTTGGTAATACTGGGCTGGAGAGAGCGTGTTTTCCACTAAAAAGTTTTGGTATATTTCGGATTCTGCTAAACCATCGATTTCAGCGAAGGAGATTTCTACAATATCAGTAGGACGGGGGTACTGAGCAAGCTCGTCTGAACGGAATTCTACGTTTTCATTCAACAAAACGGGGGCGTTGTCTTCTTGTTGAGGTTGGCAACTAAAACCAGTAACAATGATTAAAAGAAAGAGAAAGAGATACAGTGAGTTTTGCATGATAAATAGTGATTTGAATGAATAATTGAACAGCTTATTTGTGTTCTTTTGACATTACAAATCTCTCCCTTCTTGGGCGCTGATAAAATCTCAGTATTTGGGTGTTTTAAAGTTGGGTTTTAAGGGGTGTTGTTGCTTTTGAAAGAATTTATTTTTTTTAATCGACTGATTTTAAGGTGTTTGTGGGTTTTGTTTTTCCTATGGATTTTCCTCGTTTTCCTTGGTGCCTAGTGTTTTGCAGAGGGAAAAGATGAAATAATCGCTGTTTTTTGCTGTTTTTATTAAAAAACAATCATCTCTGCCCGTCTTGAACAAGGAAAGCGCTTCTCGACTACTTTACTGCAAATTCATCAGGATTCAAATCATCGTTTAGGTACACCTAAACTCAATGTTCACTTTTGTGTTTCTTTAGTCTAAATGCTCAATAACCATGAAACGATTTTACCAACGTACGCTACTCTTTAGCGCATTTCTCCTTTTAGGTACCCTCTTAATGGCGCAGCCACCCTGGGGTGGGGGAGGTGGTAAAAAAGGCCCAACCATCAAAGGCCGGATTACGGGCACCTTGGTGGATACCCTGAGTGGGCAGCCGGTAGAGTTTGCTACCCTGGTGCTCATTCAATCCTCTGATGGCAAACAACTGGATGGTGGTATCACGGAAGCTGATGGTAGTTTCAAAATCATTGAAGTAGAAAATGGTGCTTATGAATTAAGCATCAGTTTTATGGGCTACGAAAGCCGTTTGGTAAAAGGTGTGGAAACCACGCTGGAGAAACCTGATCTCGATCTGGGAACGGTTTATCTCATTCCTACGGGTGTTAATCTCGACGAGATTGTGGTCACCGAACAGGCAGCGCTGGTAGAGAACAGGATTGATAAGCTGGTTTACAATGCCGATAAGGATGCTACCACTACTGGTGGCGATGCCGCTGATGTGTTACGAAATGTACCTATGCTATCGGTAGACTTGGATGGTAATGTTAGCTTACGGGGATCTTCCAATATTCAGATTTTGATCAATGGCCGGCCTTCTACGATGTTTGCCGCCAATCCCGCGGATGCCCTCAAAACCATTCCAGCCAATCAAATAAAGACGGTAGAGGTCATCACCACTCCTTCTGCCAAATATGATGGAGAAGGCAGTTCGGGAATCATCAATATTATTACCAAAAAGCGAAATGCAGAAGGCTTTACGGGGTCTGCCAATACTTCTATTGGTACGCGTCAGAACAACGGTGGCCTCAACCTCAACTGGGTACGCGGTCGTTTTGGCCTTAATGGTGGAGCAAACAGCTTCTGGTCGTGGCGACGGGAGGGTAATATTGAATTCCTACGGGAAGAATACGATGGTGATTTAACCACTTCTGTCTTTGAGCAGAAGGGGCCTAATAGCAGTCAAGTGCTAGGATTTAACGGCAACTTTGGGGCCTTTTATGATTTCAATGCCTATAATAGTATCAACTCTTCTATCCGTTTCAATGGGTTTAATAACTGGAGAGACGGTACACTGAACGGACTGATTTCACCAACAGGCGTTACAGAATCAACCACTTTTGCAAGAACCAACGATAATGAAGGTTTCCGCAACGGCTTCGATTGGACCACCGATTATAAACGTACTTTCCCGGATTCTGAGCGCGAGTTTTCCGTAGCTTTTCAAATGAGTTCTACGGCCAGCGATCAGGAGAACATTACAGAGCAGACCGGTACTTCTGCTATTTACGAAGAAGACATTCGCAACTTCAATAATGGCCTCAATCAGGAATATACCATGCAGGCCGATTACGTCCATCCTTTTGGCGAAAAGCTGAAATTAGAAACAGGAGTTAAGAGTGTTATTCGCCGTATTGATAGTGATTACGAAACCCTGACGCGTGCTACCAATGGAGACCCATTTACGCAAGTCAGCCAGTTGACGGACAACTTCCTTTACGACCAGGATGTCTATGCGGGTTACGTTTCCTTCAACATGAAGTTTGGCAAGAGTATAGGGTTTATTGCCGGTGCCCGCTACGAGCGTACGACCATTGGCGGAGCGTACCAAGAACTGGAGGTAGCTCCATTTACCCAAGAATACGACAACCTGCTACCCAGCTTTATTCTGAGCAAGCAATTCGAAAATTTCAGTAATCTGAAAGTTAGTTACTCGCAGCGTATTCAGCGCCCCAGTTTGTTTTATATCAATCCTTTTACGCAGCTTAACGACCCTAATAATGTCGTTTTTGGCAACCCAACCCTTGACCCGGAGGTTGTTGAGCAGTACGAACTTAGTTATGGTACCTTCGTAAAGGGCGTTTCTGTAAATGCATCGGTTTATTACCGCAAAACGACGGATGTTATCGAGAGTTTTGTGCAAATCGAACCTTCGTCGGAAGTTTCCAACACCAGTTATCTTAATATAGGAGTGAACAATAGTGTAGGCGTCAATATTTTCACTTCGATAAATGTCAAGAAGGTGGGATCATTCCGGTTGGGCTTCAATATTTTTACCTACGACGCGGCATCTACCATCGATTCGATTGACCTGAGCCGCGATGCGATTGTTTGGAGTACGAATGTCGGCGCCAATATCAATCTGCCCCGCGACTGGAAGTTTGACCTCTTTGGCTTTGCTCGTTCTCCCAATCAGACGCTGCAAGGACAAAATCCTAGCTTTTGGATTTACGGAATGGGCTTGCGCAAAGAATTCAACAAGCGCTTCAGCTTGGGTGTGCGTGCCATTGAGCCATTCAACAGGAACAAAAGTTTCCCTTCTGAAATTCGCGGAGAGAACTTCTACCAGCGCTCTGATTTTAGCATTCCTTTCCGTTCGGTTGGGGTGAGTTTGAGCTATAACTTTGGGCAGCTAGATTTTGAAGGTAATGGCCGCGGTCGTCGTTCTAAGATCAATAACGATGATCAAAAGGGGGGAGGCAGTGATAATTTTTAAGGTACAGAAAAGCTTTTAGAGCTAACATGAGGAGTCATCCCGTATTGCCAATATACGGGATGACTGTTCTTAACGTGTTCACTCCTTATTGCACCATCACTTGGCCATGTAGCCATCGCGTATTTGTTTCCAAGATCAACCAGTATTGGCCTTTAGGTAAACCTTCGGTAGATAACTGGTTTTGACTAGGATCAAACTGAGGAATGGTCCGTAAACAGCGGCCAGTAGCATCAAATACGGACAGGGTGCCCGTTTCGTCATCGGGAACCGCAAGTTGAAGCGGGGCACCGTTATTCACNNCACACAGGGTTCGGCCAGACCGTTAAGGTGGTGCTAGGCGTAATAATGTTACGTGTACCCGTAAAGTCTTCGACCAAAGTGGTAGCGATATTGGTGATGATTGGTGCATTGAAATCAAAGAAAATAGCGGCTTGATTCGGGATGGTATCACCCAGCATTAATGAGGGGTGCGCCTTAATGCGGTAAGTGATGAAACCGTGGCTTTCTTGCTCGTTGCTGGTGCTATCGGCCAATTGTATATTATCAAAGACAAAAGCCAATTCCTGATTGGGCCTGCGTTCTACCACTACAGGATGACTTGTAATGATATTATTGACACTGCTGATATTCAAACCACTTGCCAGCTTATTAAGGACAATGACCTTGTCTGCGGGATAATTCCCGGTATTTTGAAAGCGGATGCGGTATTCCAACTCAATCTCATTAGCTACCTGGGTAGGGTTGATCCGGGTTAGGTTAACCTGTATGTCGTTGGGGTCATAAGAGCCTACGACGATATCCTCCAACTGAAAAGTATTATTGTCTGTATTAGCATCAACGACAGGGATGTTGGCCTCAAGTGTACTTAGCACGGTTGCCCCCAGGGGGGCAGCTACGTCCATCGTAAAATCAACGACGATGGTGCCGCTAGCTAATGGTGCTAAAGCTCCTAATTCAAAACTTAGCTGATTGCCCAAATGGTTGCTGGGGGCAAGTGTCGCGTTCTCGAAGTCCAGGAACTCATAATAAGTAAGTTGTAGGTTAGCGGAAGAAACAGCATTGGCTAAATTTTGGTACTTAAGGTAGTACCGAGAAGGGAAACCTGGTCGGTGTACCTGGTCGGTATGCAGGCTTACACAAAAATCAGTTTGCGCTGCATCTAGCTGCAGCGCAAAGTCAAGGGTTCCTGTTTCCGTAGTACTGCGCTGGCCAGGAACGGCAGTGAGATAAGGGTTTTCCAGCGCTGGTCCGAAATTCCCATCATTTACAAAAGCTAGTTGGTATTCTCCATCCTGATTGGTAAATGATAAATCACTTTCATCTTCCAGTACCAATTTTACATTGGGCAACAACGGCTCCCCGGCATTGAACTGGCCATTGGTGTTTTCGTCAAAGAATACCCTGCCATTGATCGCTTGTAATTGGATGTTTTCGGCGGTTAGTTCCCAAAAACCGTGTCGGCTAGTTGCTGCAATAAGGTGACCATCGTAGCTCGCCAGTTGATTGATCGAATTCGTTGGCAAGCCATTGTTATAAACGGTCCAGTTGAGGCCCTGGTCGGCAGAAATGGCGATCCCCACATCCCGTAGTGCCATGATGTGGTACCCTCCCAGGGCAACGATGTTTTTTACTCCTTGCGGTGAATTGAGGTAGGGTAAAATAATGTCTGGCAAGTCTGTAGCGGTAGACTGCCAGCTATCGCCATCATCGTGGCTGACAAAAAACTCAATGAAGTCATCACTGCCTCTGGCCATTAAAAGAAAAAGTGCTCCTGGTGTGCTTTTTAGGCGAACATCACGCGAGCTAGCTCCAATCGGGAAAGTCTCCAAGTCGAGGCCGTTGGTCACCAGCTCCCATTCGGTTTCACCATCGCGTAAACGTCGGATGCTTTCGTAACCAACATTAAAGACGGCATCACCGTGTCGTTCGTAATCATAGCTGTATTCTCCTTCGTGAGTAAGGTTTTGCAGGTTTTGCCAGGTATCGCCGTTGTCGGTGGAGTAAATAGGGATAGCTGTATCAAAATACAGGAGTTTATCATCGGTGTATTTCAAGTGGTCACTTACGAGCCAACTGCCGTTATTGGAGCCGTGAATAAAAGTGGTCGTACCGTCGGGAGCGACCCTGAAGATTTCGTGCAGATAACTCGCTGAAAAACCGCCGGACTTGTTGATATAGTAGTAACCACCGCCACTTACCATCTCGTCCAATGCCAGACCATTTTGAACAGGGGAGGTAGTCGTAATTTGGTTGGCATCAATATCTGCTAATCGGAGGTTGCTATAATTGTAATACAATAGCTGATTATCGAGTAACCTGAAATCGTAAATGGTGCTACCTTTTAGGCCTTCCATTACGGGTGTCAGTGTTTGAGAAAAGTCTGGTGACTGATAAATCGCTTCCGATTCTATGAGGAGGGTGTAATCTTCAAAAAAGATCAAGTCTTCAAAGTTCGAATTCAGCGGTGATATTTGTGTCCAGGTTACGCCCTGGTCTTCACTTAGGTATAAGTCGCCTTGATGGAGTGTGTAAAGTTGTTCACCATTTGGCCAAAAGCCTTCATTGTCGCTTGACCAACTTGCAATGGAGGCAGAATTGTTCCAGGTTTGTCCACCATCGTGGCTGTACTGAATAGGGTTCTGACTAATGCCTGCGAGCATAAAATCACCATCAACGTACATCAGTGGGTATTGTCCGGGTTCTAGCTCGATGGGGACACTCGTCCAATTTTGTGACAAACTATCCGAACGCCAGAAATTAAAGTCAGGATCAACCATAAAGAACAAACCATTGGCCATGCGTAGCTGATTGGGCAAAAAAGGCAGGTTGCCCTGGTTTTGAACGGACCAGTTTTCGCCCAAGTCTGTTGACACAAAAAGGACGTTGGATATTTGATAAATGATGGTCTGTCCGTTGAAGAGTAATCTGGTGAAATTGCTGCCTACTCCAGGAGGCAGAGAAAAATCTGTCCAGTCATCACCATTGTTTTCACTTATAAATATGTGAAAATCATTCGTTTCCGTAGATCGGACCCGGCAGATAACAATGGGTGCTGCAGTTTGAATTACACTCGCATAACCACGCTCGTATTCTCCTGAAAAAGCCCTCGTCCATTGGTTGTCACCTTCCTCCATATAATACAAGCCCGAAAGGGTAGAGACAAAAGTGCGGGTTCCCGACTGCACCAAGGAGTGCATTTCTGCCCCCGCAGGGCTTTCAATGGGTTGCCATTGAGCGTGGGCGTAATTGGATGCAAAAAACAAAGTAAGGCCAAGGAGTAGTGTTGATCTCATCGCGAGGGAGTTAGTGATACACAGTTATGTCAAGGTGTATTGCGCGACGAAGATAAAGGTTAGCAATGGCTTGGTATGTTTTACTCCAAATCTCCCCGTCTCGCCGCTTTCTGCAGCTTTTTATTTGCATAAATAGCAATTTCTACCCGCCGATTTTGCTGGCGACCAGATGCAGTGTCATTATCGGCAAGGGGTAAACTTTCGCCGAATCCCTGGACGGTAAATCGAGGAGCCGCCACGCCTTGGCCGGTAAGGTGATTGCGAACGGCTTTGGCGCGATTTTCGGAGAGTTCCATATTCAGTTCGTCAGACCCTGTACTGTCGGTATGGCCCTGAACAAGAATTTCGGTGTCTTCGTATTTACTGAGGGTAGCTGATAGCTCATTGAGGTTGGCTTTGGTGGCAGGACGGAGGGAGAATTTACCTACGTCGAATAGTAAGCCAGAGTCGAAGGTGATGAGGATACCTTCTCCAACTCGTTCTACTTTTGCTCCTTCGAGGTCGCGCTGAATTTCGGCGGCCTGTTTGTCCATGTAGCGACCAATAATGGCGCCGGTAGCCCCGCCAACGGTAGCTCCAATCAGAATACCTGCTGCTGTATTACCGGAACGCTCTCCGATGACACCACCAATGATTCCTCCGGCACCAGCACCAATGGCACCGCCTTTAGTAGTACGGCTGGCCTGGCAAGCACTGCCGAAAAAGATGACGAGGAAGGTCAGGGAAATTAAAAAAGCTGATTTCGTTTTCATAAGTGTAGATTTTATATTGAAACCTGATTTTTAGTGTTTGTGTTCAATAGTTGCTGGACAGCAGTAATAGCCGCGGCTGCTCTTGCCTCTCCCTGGCCTTTGACGATGAGATAAGGAGTGTCCAATTGTTGTAAAATGCGCTTATACTCCTCGAAATGTTGTATTCGGTCTGCTTGCTGAGGTGCTTCCCGTAGCGGGTCGGGTTCCCACTCTAAGTCTGGTGTGCATAGGAGGGTCAGTGGATATTGGTATTTGCGTAAACTGGCCTCAATAAAAGCGTCTATCCTGCCGAATTTTACTTTACTCCACACGTAGATAACCTCGGGGCCGGTATCGCAAAAGAGCAAAGGAGTTTGGTGATGCTGATGCTGTAGCCGGAGTTGACCATTGAGGATTTTAAGGAGGTCTTCTTCTTCGTAATCCTGCTCCAGTGCATTGAGGTAGGTACGTGCAAACTCAGGTACCCAAGGGCAATGAAACCTACGAGCAAGGGTTTGTGCCAACTGCGTCTTACCGCTGGATTCGGGGCCGGTGATCAGTATTTTTAGCATGAAATAAGTTTAAAAAAGAACTCAACCTTAGGGTAAAAATAGTGTTTCGTAATTATATCATTGAGGAAAAAATATGCAAGACCTTGAACCTTTCTTCCGTTGGCGTGATGAATACAATGCTGCTGATGACGAGCGCTCTCCCCTTTACGGTAGAACCTATAGTGAGTTTGAATTCACCGACACCATCTATAACTACTACATTCATCCACAGTGGGACAATATCGGTTCGTCAACGTTGTATTTGAAGGTCTTGTTTGCCGATTATCACCAGCATTTTGCCATCATCGAATTGATTGGCGAATGGAACGATGCTGTACACAATGATATCATGTTTCTCAAACGAGAACTCATTGATGAAATGATTCCGGCAGGTATCTACCATTACATCTTGATTGGAGAAAATATCCTCAACTATCACGGCGATGATGATAGTTACTACGAAGAATGGAAGGATGACCTCGAGGAATACGATGGCTGGGTGGTGCTACTGAATATGCAGGACCATGTACTGGACGAAATGCGCGAAACCCAACTCGATAACTACCTCCATTTCGGAGAACTCTTCAACGACATCAACTGGCGCCCTCATAAACCCCGCCGTGTTTTTGCCGCCATCGAAGGCGTGCTATCCCAAGAGGAAAAGCGCTTAGACTAAAGGCGTAAAAGTTGGGTGGGTGTAAGGGGGGAAAGGTTGTTTTCTGACGTTTACACCCTTACACTTTTCTATCCCTTACCCCCTAATAAAACAAAGTGAAACCGAAGCGACCATTGATTAGGTTGTTCCGATAGATAGCTTGCAGGTTGAGGTCGTAAGCCAGCATCAGCTCGAAGGTAGGATTGCTGCCACCGCTATTCATACCGATGCCGATGTAGGCATTCATGCCATTGTAGCTGATTTTCTCACCATTGCCAATCGGGACCTGAACATTCTCGTACATCAGTTCGACTTGAGCAAAATATTGCCGGTACACTTGCCCTCTGATAAATGCTCCAATACCAGTGTCTACGATATTAACTTTTTCGAAGACATTCCCAAAATCATCTCTAAAGCGATAGTGGTTGTAAAGGATACTTGCCCTAGGACCAACACTGATTTGAGGGATGATCCGGTAGCCATACATAGGAGCAAGCCCAAGCGTGTAATTAATGAGGTTTGTACTGGCACCAAAACCAATAGCAGTATGAGCTCCTACCCACCAACGCTGGCCTTGGGGTTCTCCTCTTTGAGCTTGAACTGCAAGCGTGCAGCAGAGTACTATAGCGATAAGAAGTGAAAAACGTTTCATATTGTCAGGTAATTTTGCTTTTATAAGACTTCCAGAAAGAGCAGTACAGGCGTAAATTGAGCGCTAACTTAGGGACTTATCACTAATTCAGCGTACAATAGCCGACAAAATAAGTTATTTGTAACATCCATTACCTTCCCGCGTATAGGTAATCAGAAAAAAAAATGAAAGGATATTATATTTGCACACCCACGCCAAGAATCCAATCGAAGACTGTTTGAATCCGTGCTTTACCGCCTCACCTTATCAACCCGGATTAATTAATTGCCTAAAGAACATCTTCTAGGTCGAAAACACAACTACTTTTCATGATGAAGTTAGCAGCTTTTTTCCCGCTATGGCTATGCCTACTGACGGGTACGCTCTTTGCTCAAACAACGGTGGATTTATTGCCTTTGCCGCAGGCCGATGCACCGATTCTTTCAGAACAATTCAAAGATTACAAAACAGTATCGTTGGATTACGAGGCACTCTACGAAATGTATCGGACGTCTGCGAATGACGTAAAGTTTTCGTTGACTGCAGCGGGGAAGCAACCACTCAAATTTAGCCTCACGGGCTATGATTTACGCTCTGCTGGTTATGAGCTCCAAACAATGATCGATGGCCGTATGAAGGGCGAGGCACCTACACGCACCGCAACTTTTCGTGGAACTGTTGGTGAAACCAATCCTCAGGAAGCACTCTTTACGTTTGACGAAAATTACGTACTGGGGCGCTGGGAAGAGAATGGTGCCGTTTATTTTATCGAACCTTTATGGCGCTTTGTTCCCCAAGCAGACCCTAGCCATTACCTGGTGTACCGGGAACAGGATGCTATTATCCCGGAGGAGTACTGTGCTACGCACATTCCTGCACAGGTAGAAAGATTACAAGACAGATCTTCTGGCCCTAGTAGAATAGCAGGAGAATGTTTGTTGGTAGAAATAGCATTGGCTTCGGATTTTGAGCTGTACCAGGACTTTGGGAGCAACGAAACCAGCGTGGAGAACTTTATGCTCAATAGCTTGGCAAACGTCCAAACCAATTATGACGATGAGTTTGCGGATGAAATCCAGTTTGAGGTAGTTACCACCTTCATTGCTACTTGTAGCGCTACCAGTTGTGACCCTTGGACCAATAATACAAATGCAGGAACCCTACTGGACGACTTTACCGATTGGGGTAATGGTGGTGGTTTTGGTGTAACCTTCGATGTTGCCACTTTATGGACAGGCAGAAACTTCAATGGTGGTACTATTGGGGTTGCTTGGTTGAGTGGTGTCTGTAACAACTTACGCTACAATACTTGTGAGAACTTTAGCAGTAATGCCAGCCTAATTAGGGTTGTGTGGGCACACGAACTTGGGCATAACTTCAGTTCAGGTCACGATGCCGGAGGTAGCGGCTTTATTATGGCTCCTTCTGTAAATAATACCAATACTTGGTCTCCTGCGTCGATCAATACGATTAACAACTTTGTATCTAACGCCAATTGTTTGGGCGATTGTGAATCTTCCCTGGATCCTCCGATTGCGTTTATCGAAGTGTCTCGTGACGAGGCGTGTACAGAAAGTTACGTAGGCTTTTTTGACGAATCTGAAGGTGTTGTGTTTACCCGTACCTGGGACTTTCCTGGTGGAACGCCAAGTTTCTCAACCGATCCCCATCCTGTTGTTTACTATGATGAGCCTGGAACTTATCAGGCTTTCTTAAGTGTGGAAAACAACGTAGGTGACGACTTTACTTCATTTACTATTGAGGTAGGTTTGGATGAAGAGTACCGCAAAGTCATTCACTTTGAAAACTTTGAAGATGGCTTTGGCGGCTGGGGTGTTGAAAACCCAGACAATGATGAGACCTGGGAAATCACAGGTGTAGCAGGCAACTTTGGAGACAATGCTGCCTTTGTTAATAACTTTGATTACGATGCAGATGGTGAAACGGATGGGCTTATTAGTCCCGGGTTCAATTTGTCTGCTGAGGGTGACGTAAGGCTTTCTCTGGAATATGCTTACGCTCGCTTTAATAATAACTTACGTGACCAATTGCGCATTTATGTTTCTACAGATGGTGGCGAAACCTTCCCGGATTTACTCTTTGAAGGTGACGAAACTGGCGGTGGAAACTTTGCAACAACCGGCGACCGCAACAATGCCTTTACTCCTGAGGATGAATTCGAATGGTGTACCAATAGCCCAGGATGTATTGACCTGGACCTTTCCGCCTATGACGGGCAGAGTGATGTTGTGATTATGATTGAGAATGTCAACGGTTTTGGTAATAATATGTACGTTGATAACATTTCTTTGACTTCCTTTTGTGGAGCACTGGAACCTCCTGTGGCTGACTTTGAACTGAACCCAACCATTGGTTGTGCACCGCTGCTGGTGTCTTTCGATGATTTATCAACGGGTGTTGTAGAGTTTTGGGACTGGTCTTTCCCTGGTGGAGATCCTAGCTTTAGCAATGACCAGTTTCCTTTTTCTGAGTACAACACGCCCGGTGTTTACGATGTTAGCCTAACGGTAGAAAATAACGTAGGCAGTGATACGCATACCGAAATCGGAGCGGTGACGGTACTAGGTTTACCTACACCTGGCTTTACTTTTGTGCAAGTCTCTGGTTATAATTACCAATTCACGAATACCTCTTCCTCTGATGTTGAAGATTTCGCTTGGGATTTTGACGATGGTTCCTTCTCTCAACAGGAGAACCCCGAGCACACCTTCCCTGGCCCCGGTAGCTACGAAGTAGAGTTGGAAGTGTTTAACGAATGTGGTAGTGATATCATCATTCAAACGGTCGTTGTAGAACCAGGCTTGGTTGCTGATTTTACGAGTGATGTAACCAGCGGTTGTGCTGACCTTACGGTACAGTTTACCGATTTGTCTGAAGGTGAGCCAGAGGCATGGTCGTGGGAATTTCCCGGTGGCCTTCCTGCTACTTCTAGTGACCCCAACCCTGAGGTGGTATATTCCACACCAGGTGTATACGATGTAACTTTGACGGTAGAGGCTGGTGGTTTATTTGAAACCATTACGCTTTCAAATTACATTACCGTTCTGGGGCTACCCAACGCGAGCTTTACAGCTACACTTGCACCTGGTGAAGCTACTCCTGTTATTGTAAATAATACTACCAATGCAGACAGCTACACTTGGACTTTCGGTAATGGAGAAACCTCAACGGAGGAAAACCCTACTGTTACTTACACCGAGCCAGGAACTTATATTATTACGTTAAGTGCGCTTAACGAATGTGGCCGAGTAGAAACAACTCAAACAGTAGAAGTTATCTTCCCGGTAGATCCTTCTTTTGCTAGTACGGCTGCGACGGGTTGTGCGCCATTAAGCGTAGACTTTACTGCACAACCTCAAGAGGATGGTTTGATTTATGAGTGGGATTTCCCTGGTGGTGATCCTGTTACCTCAGCAGATCCTAACCCTACCGTCAGCTATCTTTCTGCGGGCGTTTATGATGTAATCTTGACGATCACCAATGCGGCTGGTTCTGCATCGGTAACAGAAACGGGATACGTTGTTGTTAACGAAGGCCCTACGGCAGGTTTCACTGCAACGGCTACGCCTGGTAGCCTTACGGTAGACTTGGTCGACATGAGCAGCAATGCAACTAGTGTAAGCTGGGATTTTGGCAATGGCGACAGCACGACTGACACGCCATCTTCTTATACTTATGATCAAGAAGGAACTTATACCATTACCCAAACCGTAGAAAACGAGTGTGGTACAGATGTAGCTACCCAAACCGTCACCTTGGTATTGCCAGTGTCTCCGGTGATTACCTCTTCGGTGACGAGTGGCTGTGCACCGTTGACGGTCAGCTTTACAGCTAGCCCTCAGGCGGATGGTTACACCTATGAATGGAGCTTCCCTGGTGGAGCACCGATGATGACTGATACACCTGAAGCAACGGTGATTTACAATAGCCCCGGCACTTATTCTGTTTCCTTGACGATTACCAATGCTGCCGGAGCCAGTACGGTTACCGAAACAGATTTGATCGTAGTAGGAGAGGGCCCGACGGCTGATTTCTCCTTTACGAATACGTTAGGAAGTGCTGTTGTGAACTTTACGGACAACAGTTCTTTAGCGGATGACCTACAGTGGTTTTTTGGAGACGGAATGATGTCTGTTGAAACTAATCCTGAGCATACTTACGCTGCTGAAGGCAGTTACGAAGTAGCACTGGTTGCGAGCAACGAATGTGGTACCGACACCAGCCGGCAAACCATTGACATTATTTTTGTTCCTGAACCTACCATTTCGGCTTCCGTAAGCAGTGGTTGTTCGCCGCTGACGGTTACTTACACTGCTCAGCCCCAGGGTGCAGGCTATACCTACCTTTGGGATATTCCTGGAGGAGTGCCTGCCGCCAGTACAGACCCTGTTATTACGGTGGTTTATAACGAACCCGGTAATTACACGGCAAGTGTAAGTGTTACCAACGCCGCAGGAACAGGTACTACGCAGACGACCAACCCTGTGATGGTATTGCCAGAGCCGATGGTGACCTTCAATATTGACTACGCGCTAGGCGATTACTCCGCTACCTTTACCAGCACCAGCCAAGGTGTTGATAACCTGGTCTGGAACTTTGGCGATGGCAATATGGATGAAGGAGCCATGGTTACGCATACGTATGCCGCCGCAGGAAACTACGAAGTAAGCTTGATGGGAACTGGCCCTTGTGGTTCAGAAACGATCACGCAGACCATCATGGTCGTTGTAGCGCCTACGGGTGGATTTACGAGCACAGGGCAAAGTGGTTGTGCACCATTTACAACTTCATTTGCTGCTAATGACCAAGACGGCACCTATACTTATGCCTGGACCTTTATTGGTGGCTCACCTGAATTTAGTGATGAAGCCAACCCAACGGTGACGTATAATACAGCCGGTGCTTATTCGGTAAGCTTGGTTGTTATGAATGCAGCCGGTACAGCTACTGAAAACCTGGAAGAGTACATTGTAGTAGGTGAGGCTCCATCAGCTGACTTTACACTGGATTCAACACTGGGCAGCCTTACTATTGGTGCTACTGGGCCTGCAGATGCAGGAATTACCAGTTGGGCCTGGGACTTTGGCGATGATACACAAGGTAGCGGTATGAGTGTTATGCATACCTACGAAACTTCAGGTACCTATACCGTACAGCTTACAACCACGAATGAATGTGGTAGCACAACGACAGAACAAACAGTAACCGTACTCACAGCACCAACAGCAGCCTTTACTGCTAGTAGCCTAAGCACTTGTGCAAATGAGTTGATCACCCTTACGGCTGATGAGCAAGGACCTGGTTATACTTACAACTGGACCATCGATGGAGGCATGCCGGCTATGAGTACCGATGCGACAGTGATGACCTCCTTTGCCGCAGCAGGTTCCTATCAGGTAAGCTTGAGTGTGACGAATGCCGCAGGAACTACGACCACCGAGCAGACGGTAATGGTGATAGGCTTGCCTACGTCTTCTTTCACTTATACCTTAAATGGTTTAACGGCCACCTTTGATAATTTTAGTACAAATGCAATTGCTTACACCTGGTTATTCCCAGGCGGCACGACGAGCAATGACGAATTTCCTATGTTTACTTTCCCTGGGGTAGGTACCTATATCGTTCAATTAAGTGTTGATGGTGAATGTGGTACCGTACAATCAGAAATGAGTATCGTTGTAGAAGGCGCTATTCCTGATATTGATTTCACATTGGAGAACAACGAAGGATGTGCTCCTTTAACGGTTTCCTTCTTTAGTACAACGGAAAATGCAGATGAACTCTTGTGGAGTTTCCCTGGAGGCACCCCAGCGACTTCAACAGAAGTGAACCCTGTTGTTTCTTATCCGGTGGCTGGTACCTACAATGTTACTTTATCAGCGACCAATGCTTTTGGTACCAATTCGGTAACGATGCAGGATGCTGTAACGGTCAACCCTACGACGACTGCCGGGTTTGATTATACCCTTGATGGAACAACGGCTACCTTTAATAATACCTCTACCGGAGAAACAGGTATTGTGTGGACCTTCTCTGACGGATCTACGTCAACGATGGATAATCCAACCTTTACTTTCCCAGGTAATGGTACTTACGAGGTGAGCTTGTTCGCAACCGGCTTATGTAATGATGAAGAGACAACTCAGACGATCGTTATTGACGGTCCGCTTCCAGAAGTAGTATTCAGCACTAATACGGATGAAGGTTGTGCACCACTGATGGTTACCTTTACGGATGATTCGGAAAATGCGCCGACCAGTTGGTCTTGGTCGCTTCCTGGTGCGACACCTGCTACAGGTGATGAGTCCGAAGTGACGGTTACTTACGAAACAGCCGGTACCTATGGGGTAAGCTTGGAAGTGAGTAATATTTACGGTACCACTATGGTTGAGGTGGTGGACTTGATCACTGTGCTAGCAGCACCAGAATCACCTGAATTTACAATCGTTACAGATGATGAGATGACCTACAACTTTACGGTTGACTCTCCTGTTGCCGGGTGGACTTACTCTTGGACCTTTGGTGATGGAGAGGTTACTACCGGAGATAATGTAGCGCATACCTACCTGGAAAATGGACCATTTGAAGTGACCTTGGTCGCTATCAACGATTGTGGTTCAGCTACGGCAGCAAAGACGGTTAACCCGATTATTTCAGGCGTAGACACCCCAGCGTGGGCCTTCGATCTGACCCTGTCACCTAACCCTACCAGCGATCAGTTGTACGTAAGGGCAACCAACTGGCCTGCTCAGGGGGGCTTGTCATTCCGATTGGTAAATGCATTAGGGCAGCACCTAGGACAGGAAGTTCACGATGTAAATGCCGGTAACTGGCAACAGCAATTGGATATGAGTAAGCTTCCAAGTGGAACTTACTGGCTCCAGATCAGCTGGGCCAATGAAGTATGGTCACAAAAAGTGATCAAGCTTTAGAGCCTTTTTCAAAGGCGTTAAGTTTTAAGGAACAGCACGAAAATAAATCGCGATTTCGCTTCGCGTCTACATACGTGGTTGTTTTTCATAATAGTTGAATAAACGGTTCATTTTAACTATTTGAAAAACTCAAAAAAAATCGCGTTTTATTTTCTGCGCAATACTAAGTGGTAATCCCAGGTTTTGATGACAATCAGAATCTGGGATTACTCATTTTACTCCGTGGTTGTCAAATAAAAAAACGGATTACCTTTGCTTCCCTAACCATCACTGAATAGATGACTCGTTTAAGTGTAAACATAAATAAGGTGGCGACCCTGCGTAATTCCCGTGGAGGTAATTTGCCCGACTTGATACAAGTAGCCAAAGATTGTGAAGCATTCGGTGCCGAGGGAATTACGGTGCATCCGCGCCCTGATGAGCGGCATATTCGCTACAGCGATGTTCCTTTGTTGAAAAACATTGTTACTACTGAATACAATATCGAAGGTTATCCCAACCGGCCTTTTCTTGATTTGGTTTTGGCCAATCGGCCTGATCAATGTACGTTGGTTCCTGACGGACCAGGCGTACTTACTTCGGATCAAGGGTGGGATACTATAGGGCAGGCAGCCTTTCTGAAAGAAGTAGTGGCAGAATTGCAAGCTGCTAATATCAGGGTGTCTTTATTTGTTGACGCAGAAGAACGCTTTATTGAAGGAGCTAAGGAAGTTGGGGCCGAACGCATTGAGTTTTATACCGGGCATTATGCCAAACAATTTTCAAATGATCCTAAGAAAGCGGTTGCACCTCATACTCGTTGTGGGGCCTTGGCCAACCAGATTGGCTTGGGAATTAACGCCGGGCACGATCTTAATTTAGAGAACCTCTCCTATTACCGGAAAAATGTACCGGAGTTGCTAGAAGTGTCAATTGGGCATGCCCTGATAAGTGATGCTTTATACTTTGGTTTACAGAATGTTATCCAAATGTACCTGCGTCAATTGAAGTAGGGTTGCAAGATTTGTTTTGGCAGTAAGCAGCGTTTGCAAAGAAATATGCGTTGTTAAGAGTGTGTTAAAGTCGAAAATATTTCTCACCTTAGCCCTGCCAATAGAAAAACAGTTTTGTGTTATTGAATTTTTAGTTCAGCATTAGTAAAAAAAAGTCTCCTTTCGCTCAATAAGGAGAATTCACCCCTCCAAGAAACCAAATTAAAAAAATCACCGATGCCTTAGGGGTCGGTTAAAGAAGTACATCTGTTCTTATGGGACAGGTGTTGTGTTGACTAGTATTTTTTTATTTAAAACGCCATTAGTATGAAAAAACTCTCACTAGTATTATCGCTAGTGCTGTTTGCCGTGAGCTTTGCAATAGCTCAGCGGACAGTATCGGGTACCATTACCGATGACGGCGGCGAGCCGTTAATTGGTGCGAGTATCCTCGTAAAAGGCACTTCTTCCGGTACAGTAACCGATATCGACGGTTCTTATTCCTTGGAAGTTCCTGACGGATCTACCACATTGGTAGTTAGTTACACGGGATTTGAGACCCGTGAAGTAGCAGTAGGTGCCAGCAATTTGCTGGATATTACCATGAGTGAAGGGGTAGCCCTTGACGAGGTGGTAGTAACTGGTTTGGGTATTCGACGGGACAAGAAAGCCCTCGGATATGCGGTAACCACACTTGGTAATGATCAACTCGAGCTTCGACCAGAGGCGGATGTTGCGCGTGTATTACGCGGTAAGGTACCAGGTGTAGATATCTCTCAAACTTCCGGTCTTGCCGGTTCTGGTACTAACGTAATTATCCGTGGTTATTCCTCTATCACCGGTTCAAATCAGCCATTATTCGTTGTTGACGGAGTTCCTTTTAACTCTGACACGAACAATGACCGTGATTTTGCCGATGGTGGTTCTTCGGCTTCCAGCCGTTTCTTGGATATTGACCCCAACAACATTGCAGAAGTTTCTGTATTGAAAGGTCTTTCTGCTACCGTACTTTACGGTGAAGCGGGCCGTAATGGGGTTATCCTGATTACCACTAAGAATGGTAACATCGGTGATTTGGACAAGAAGTTTGAAGTAACCGTTGACCAGTCATTCTTTGCGAATGACATTGCGTCTTTACCTGAAGACCAGGACAGCTGGGGTAATGGTTTCCACAACTTCGCTTCTGCAGCCTTCTCTAACTGGGGAGCTAATTTCAACGAGCGTACCGCTAATGACGGTGTAGCTGCTGATGGAACTGTTGCTCACCCTTATGATCGTTCTGCATTAAACGGTGTTTTACCTCAGTACGTAGGTGCTCGGTACAACTACCAAGCTTATGACAACTTGGAGAACTTCTTCCAGACAGGCTTGATTGCGAGCACTTCGGTGAATATCGCTAATCGTCTGTCAGAAGGAACTTCTTTAAACTTCAGCTACGGTTACCGTTCTGAAGAGGGATTCATTCCGCTAAGTACATTTGACAAGCACAACCTTGGTTTGGGTATCAATACTAAACTAGCAAATGGTTTAGAATTGGTGAGTACGTTTAACTACGTTACTTCTGAGCGTCAGGCACCACCAACTGCGGTTAGTTTTTCTTCTAACCCTACTGATGCTGCTTCGTTGTTCTCGAATGTGTTCTACACACCTCGTTCTGTTTCATTGGAAGACCTTGAGTATGAAAATCCTCAGGATTTCTCCAGTATTTACTACCGTGGTGGTAATGATATTCAGCACCCTTACTGGACGTTGAATAACACTTCTGATAACGAACGCGTTAACCGTTTCTTCGGTACAATTGCACTGAAGTACAAGTTGACAGATTGGTTGTCTGCCATGTACCGTGTTGGTTATGATGGATTTACTCAAACGCAGCGTTACTCCGTCAACAAAGGTGGTGGCCAATTGCCTTTAGGTCTTTTGGAAACATCAGAGCGTGGCAACACGATTGTTGACCATAACTTGAACCTTCAGTACAATGCTCGTCTTAGTGACGATCTAACACTGGATGGTGTTGTAGGTATGAATGTTCGCCGTGATGTACGTCAGCGTACGTTTGCAAACAGCTCTCAGCAGTTTGTTTACAACCTGTTGACGCACGACAACTTTATCAACCACACCAATACATCAGATTTCCGCGAAGAGAACTTGATTGGTGCTTATGCTACAGCCTCTTTAGGCTTCAAGAATTTCTTGTATCTGAATGTGCAGGCGCGTAATGACTATACGTCTACGCTTGAGAAGGAGAACCGTTCTATTCTATATCCTTCTGTTTCTGCATCTTTCATTGCTACAGAAGCATTTGCTGGTTTGCAGAACAACAGCACGCTGAATTACCTGAAACTTCGTTTGGGTTACGGTACTTCTGCTGGTTATCCTAACCCTTACCAGACGCGTAACATCCTGGGTGTTGCTACACGTGAGTTTATTACCAATGGTGGTACTGTTGTGAATACCAATACAGTAGACAACCGTTTTGGTAACCCTGATCTTAAGCCAGAGCTACACTCAGAATTGGAGCTTGGTGTGGAGGCACGTTTGTTCAATAACCGCTTCGGTATTGATCTGTCTTTATACGACAAGCAGTCTACGGACTTGATTATCGATTTGGATCTTGATCCATCAACAGGTTATGAAAACACGACGATCAATGCTGCTGAAATTAGCAACAGAGGTATCGAGTTAGGTCTTGATCTGGCAGTTGTTCAGACGAGTAACTTACGTGTTGCACTGAATGCCAACTTTACCAAGAACGTTTCTAACGTTGAGAAGCTTGCAGACGGTATTGATCAGCTGGTTTTCGCTGGCTACTCTAACCTGGGTAACTTTGCCATCGTTGATCAGCCTTACGGTGTGATTCAGGGAGAAGTTATTTCTCGTGATGCCAACGGTAATCGTATTGTTCAAAGTAATGGTACTTACCTTACGGCTCCAGACCTAGGTATTTTAGGTGATCCTAACCCTGCTTACGTAATGAACTATGGCCTTAATGTAAACTTCAAGGGAATTGCCTTGAACGCATTGATGACCTATTCTGATGGTGGTGTTATTTACTCTACTTTACCTTCTACCTTGATGGCTCGTGGTATTCTTGCAGAGACGGACTTTGACCGGTACGTACCTGTTGTTGCTCCTGGTGTTAAAGAAGATGGTACGCCTAATGATATTCAGATTACTTCTACCCAGCACTACTGGCAGAATGGTGGTGTATTCCAGGATGAGATGCGCGTTTACGATGCATCTTACCTGAAATTGCGTGAAGTTTCTATCTCTTACAGCTTGCCTGGTAACTTGATTGATAATTCACCATTTGGTACGGTGACTATGACCCTGTCTGGCCAGAACTTGTGGTTCAAAGCACTTGGTTTCCCTGAAGGAGCAAACTTTGACCCTGAAGTACTTTCATTAGGTGTAGGTAACGGCCGTGGCTTTGAGCTGATGAACGTTCCTACTTCTCGTCAAATTGGTGGTAGCGTACGCGTCACCTTCTAAACAACCAAAAGTGAATAACAATATGAAAAATATTTTAAAATACAGTTTTCTTGCATTGGTAGCCCTCGCAATTGTGGGGTGCCAAAGCTTGGAGCTTGATGAGTTGTTGGATAACCCCAACTCGGTTTCGCCCGAAAAGGCAGAATTAGACTTGGTGTTCAATGCCGTAATGCTGGACTTCAAAGACTTCGTTGATGAAGTGAGTGATGAAACCATGCCTTATGTGCGTATGGCAGCTATGGCTGACGGTTATTTTTACAATAACCAGGACGGTCCTACCAGCTTCGATTTTATGTGGGAAACTGCCTATTTCGATTTGCTGCCGGATCTTAACCTGATCATTGACAATGCTACTGAGCGTGATCTTACGACCTACGCTGGTATTGCAAAGACGATGAAGGCTTATATCCTATTTACCTTGGTAGATTTGTACGGAGACATTCCTTACAGCGAAGCTTTTCAAGGGGTAGTAGTACCTAGCCCGAAGGCTGATACAGATGTGGCTGTTTACGGTGCTGCAGCGGATTTGTTGACTTCAGCTTTGGCTGATTTCTCAAGCCCGAAAGGAGAGTATATCGGAGACCTTTACTATGATGGTACTGGTGAATCATGGGCAACGTTAGCTAATACACTTCTAATTCGTTACAATGTAATGACTCGCCTAGCAGGTGGAAGTGGTGCTGCTATCGATGCTATTGTTGGAGGCGGTGATTTCATCGACGCAACTAGCGAAGATTTCCAATTCCAGTATGGTACTAACCGTGCTACGCCTGATTCTCGCCACCCTTACTATTCTGATGGTTACGAAAATGGCGGCCCAGGCTGGTACATGAGTAACTACATGATGTGGCAGATGTTCGGGGATAAGGATAACGAAGACCCACGTCTACGTTATTACTTCCGCCGCCAGGATGGGTTTGAAGACAATGAAAACCAGTTTACCCTGGATTGTACTACAGCTCCTTACCCTACGCACTGGGAAGACGGTTACCCTTGGTGTACCGCATCTGGTGACTACGGTGATCCTGATGGAATTCGCGGAGGATACTGGGGCCGTAGCCACGGTAATGCCGACGGTATTCCGCCTGATGACTTGAAGCGTACTGCTTGGGGCTTGTACCCTGCTGGTGGTGCATTTGATGATCTGCCAATGATTATCCAGGACGAAGATACTGGTGATGACACTTGGCAAGTATCTAATGGTGGTACTGATGGTGCACGTGGTGCTGGTATTCAGCCTATCTTCTTGTCTAGTTGGACGCACTTCCTTTTGGCAGAAGCGGCCTTGACAATGGGAACAAGTGGCGATGCTCGCGCATTGTTGGAAACTGGACTACGTCAGTCTATCAGCAAAGTAATGAACTTCAATACTGCTGTCGTTGATGCAACGCTTGTACCTACTGACGAAGCAGTTGATGCTTATGTAGCTGAAGTAATGGGCTTGTATGATGCTGCTGCTGATGACGAAGCTCGCTTGGATCTCATTATGAATGAGTACCGCTTGGCTTCTCATGGTATGGGGCTGGAGCCATTCAATAGCTACCGTCGTACTGGGTATCCTTCTTTGATGGAGCCTACACGGGAATCTACTTCTACAAGCTTCTTCCCACGTACCTTCTGGTACCCTGCAGTATACGTTAACTTTAATGCTACCGCTTCTCAGCGTCAGGATTTGAGTGGCCGTGTATTCTGGGATACGAAGCCTGGTGATTTACGTTAATTTTGTCTAACCGATTCCGGTGGTCTTCTGTACAGCAGAGAACCACCGGGTTTGAAAATAATTTTGCGATGAAAAAACTTTTTTATTCGCTTTTCGCACTTTCGATCTTGGTAGGTTTTACCGCCTGTGAAGAAAAGGAACGTGCATTTCCCGAATACGAAAACTTAGAGCACGGAGCTTTTGCTCGTCAGTTGACTAAGGCCGGGAATTTCTTTTTGACTGATATTGATAACTCAGCCATCGATATCTCTGTAGAATTCTACGATGAGAATGACGGTAAGAACGTAGCTTCTTACTCTTGGGTGGTAGAGTACATTGACAAAGCTAATGGCGGTGCTAATAGCGTTGCTCCTGTTAATATTTTGACGATTGATGCTGGAGCATTCAGTACTAATCCTGACACAGGGCTTCCTTTCACTAGCTTCGGCTTTACTTTGCCAGAGGTGCTTTCTACGTTGGGTATCACAGCTGCTGATGTAGACGGTGGTAGCACTTTCCGTTTCAATGCAACGCTAACCTTGAATGACGGTCGTACTTTTACGGCTGCCAATACAGGGTCTAACGTTATTTCTTCTGCGCCATTTAGCGGCTTGTTCAGCTTTGATGCTGACTTGCTTTGTACTTCTGATCTTTCAGGAATCTACGAAGTAACGACCGAAGCTTGGTGTGGTGATGTTGGTCCAACCATCATGACCCAATGGGTAGAAACGGCTAGCGAAGGTGTTTACGATGTTATAGATCCTGCTAATCCTGATGATCCGGATGCGGCTGATTTCTCTTTCGGTGCTTACACTCCTTGTTATGGAGAAGGTTCTACTTTACCTGGTGGTACCCTTCAAATCAAGGATGCTTGTAACATCATCGCTCCTATCGGCTCTAGCCGTTGGGGTGAGTTTTACACGTATGAAAGTGTAACCGTTAGCGGTTCTACTTTGGTGATCGTTTGGTCCAATGACTATGGCGAAGGCGGTACTTCTACTTTCGTTCGTACGGATGGTACAGACTGGCCTCCATTGACTAACTAAGATGATTAAATAATTTACCTCGTGTAAATTTATTAATCGCTTTATATTAAGCCACCTGGACAACGAAAGTTATCCAGGTGGCTTTTGTATTTTAGCTACACTTAAAAAATGAGGTATGCGAAAACGCTTTTCTAAAAATGCTTTGTGTATTTTTTTTTGGTTTTTAATGGTAGTAATGCCTTCTGTCAGTTTTACACAAAACACAGTTGGGTTATTAACCTATAATTCGGAATCACCCATTGAAGATTACCTGCTTATCTACCCTGAGCAACAATCTACTGTATACCTGTTGGATGCCTGTGGGCAAATTGTACATAGCTGGGAGGATGGTGATTTTGGCGCACGCCCTGGTGCGGTAGCTTACCTTTTGCCTGATGGGCGTTTGCTGCGGGCCAAACGTTATGCACCACTTTTTGAGGGGCCTACCTTTGGCTCAGGTGGCGCGGGCGGTGTTGTTGAATTGGTAAGCTGGGACAATGAAGTATTGTGGACCTATGTGGTTGCGGATAGCCATGAACGGCAGCACCATGATGTGCATTACCTGCCCAATGGGCATATACTGATACTGGCCTACGATTTTATTGAAAGTGAGGAAATTATTGCCAATGGCTTTGATACGCTTTCTTACCCACAGCAGAGTATTTGGTCGGAAAAAATTATAGAGGTAGACCCATTGACCGATAGTATCCACTGGGAATGGAGAGCCTGGGATCACTTGGTTCAGGACTTTGACGATGCTGCTGAGAATTTCGGAGAGATTAGTGCTCACCCTGAACGTATTAATCTTAATTATCAAGAATTTTCTGAAGGTAGAGATGATTGGGTCCATGCTAATGCGATTGATTACAATGAGGAGCTGGACCAAATTATGATCAGTGCTCGAAATTTCAACGAAATATGGATCATTGATCATAGCACCACCACAAGTGAAGCTGCAACAACCAGTGGCGGTAACAGCAATCGTGGAGGCGACCTATTGTGGAGATGGGGCTCGCCACATGCTTATCAACAGGGGACATTAGAAGAGGAAAAATTATTTTCGCAGCATGATGCACAATGGATTGATGATTTTGTAGCGGAGAATTATGAGCATTATGGTGCGATAGCGGTCTTTAATAATTTTGTTAATTTTTCTGTGGAAGACGGCTTGTCCAGAGGGCAGATTATTACCCCCGTTTGGGAGGAAAGCACCCAGTCTTATTCCCAGGGAAGTGGCAGTTTTTTACCTGAAGCGTTTAGTGCTGCTTTTGTACATCCAGATACAGCTAAAACCTTCTCCACCAATGCATCCAGCATCCAGGTATTGGGTGATGGGCACGTTGTGATTTGTGCGGCACGCCAAGGGCGTATTTTTGAGCTTGATGAAGAAGGAGAGCTTGTTTGGGAATACCTTACTCCTCTGCGATTCGGGCAAAATTTTCCTCAAGGAGGAGATTTGAATGTAGGGGATAATTTCACCTTCCAGGCAGAAAGATACCCCGCCGATTATGAGGCTTTTGTGGGTAAAGACCTCAGCCCACAAGGCTACCTGGAACTTGATCCGAATGAAGAGTTTTGCAGTGTGGTCGCTGTTGATGAATTGAACGAAAAGCAATCGTCGGTAACGGTTTTTCCAAACCCTTCTACAGGCCAATTTTCGGTCAATGTAAACACAGCAACAATTGGTGAAACGCTGACGATAAGGGACATGCGAGGTGTTGTGGTTTTACAACAATCATTGCTATCCAATAGTGTTATGTTAGATATGAGCAACTACTCTGCTGGTATATATTTTCTGCAAGTCTCAGGAAAGGCGGAAGTGCAGAAATTCATTATAAAGTAAAACGGGCTTTAGCCCGTTCGTAAAGTAGTAAAGTGATGTAGGGTACGCCCGGGATAAATCCCAGGCTACATTGTAAAACGGGCTTCAGCCCGTAATAAAAACCAAAAAAATGCCTTCTCCGAAAAAAATATATTACAAAAGAAACCTGCCTCATTACCAACCACCTGGCGGCACGTTCTTTGTTACTTTCAGGCTGAAAAATTCAGTGCCTATGGCTACGTTAAGAAATCAGAAACGCAGCCAGGAAGAAGAAATGATTGCTAAGAGAGACCTTTCCCAAGAAGAAAGGGATGAGTATCATTTACAGCATGTTTTTGCTAATGATGAATTGCTTGATAAAATAAAAAGTGGACCTTTTTTCTTGCAAGAAAAAGCTATTGCTCAATTGGTAATAGAAAGGATCGAAGAATATGATACACAGCTATACGATTTGTTGAGCTATTGTATAATGCCTAATCATGTTCATCTCTTGATTGATACCCAAATACAGTTGGCTGATGATGGTAGTATCCCTGGAGATTATGTCCAGCTACAAGACATAATGCGACTAATTAAGGGTGGGACAGCTACAGCAGCAAATCGTTTATTGAATAGGAGTGGGCCATTTTGGGAAAGTGAAAGTTATGATCATTGGGTAAGAAATGAGGATAGCCTTTTTCGTATTATAGCTTATATTATGGAAAATCCCTGTAAAGCAAATTTCGTAAAGAGGTGGCAAGACTGGCCTTACTCTTATGCCAAGGGCTACATGTAAAACGGGCTTCAGCCCGTTTGTAAAGTAGTAAAGTGATGCAGGGTACGCCCGGGATGACCCTAGGCTACATTGTAGCCCGTTCGTACGGCTTATCCTTTGTACCACGCCACCACTTGTGTTGCTTGTTTTCCTGACCCTAGTAGCAGATAATAGATGCCAGCAGGCAACTGGTGAATATCAATAGGAGAAGAGCTGCCGGGGGAGGTCTTGCCACGGTAAACCAGTTGACCAGCACTATTTATAATGCGAAACTGCGTAGGAGAGGCTAACTCCTGAATAATAAAAAGCTCCTCTTGTGCTGGATTCGGGTAGATCTTTAGCAATGGGCTTTCAGTAGGGGTAGAGGTGCTTACCAAAACAGCATCAAGGCCAGTATCTGGATCTGGTAGGATGTCTCCTCCCGTGCTGCCCCCTTCTTGTAGATGGAATTGCTCATCCGCAGGTAGGTTGTAGTACCGGTCAGTATGTCCGCTGGGCCAAGTGACAATTAAAGAATCTACCGCTTGAGCATCACCTAGGCCAAAGATATTGGTGCCTGAGTTTTGCCCTAGAAAACCGTTTCCGCATTGTGTGTAAAGTTGTTGGTACCGATCATTAGCGTAACATTCCAAGCGGGTGCCGATGCCATTACGATTGCTGACTACCCCCTGTAAGCTTGTTTTTATCCAATGATGTTCAAGCGGTGGGCTAGACCAAAGTTGAGCATAAAAAGGGTAGAGGTTGATGACCATAATATCTGGGTAGCCATCCTGATTATAGTCGCCAATGGCATTGTTGTACGATTGGGTTGTATCGCCGATAAAGCCCAGGTCGGGCTGGCTAAAAGTACCGTCATTTTCATTTTGATAAAAAGCCGCCGAAGTTGCATCACTGCCGGCTACAGAACCGCTCACGTAGAGGTCGAGGTCACAATCGTTGTCTGCATCTAGGAATACGGCCCCCCAAGAGTCTTGATAAAACCCAACACCGGAAGCGGCTGCTACCTCTGAAAAAGTATACTGCCCATCTTCATTAGGGCCATTGTTATGTAGTAAGTTGTTGCCGTTAACGATATTGGTAACATAGATGTCTATCAGCGTGTCGTTGTTGTAGTCGCCGATGGTTACGGACATGGCATCAATGGCGATATCTGCGCCAGCGGCAGCGCCTGTGTTGAGGAAGGTGCCGTCGCCTTGGTTTTCTAACAAGGTGTTCTTATTGCCCATTCTGTCGTGAGCAGTATAGATGTCGGGCCATCCATCCTGGTTGTAGTCCAGAAAGCCAGAGCAAAATGGCCGTCCGCCTGTATCAGCAGTTTGAGTGCTTTCTGTAACGTTGGTAAAGGTTTGGTTACCATTATTACGAAAAAAAAGATGCTCATCATCAGCTCCGTTATTACGCACACTAAAGTACAGGTCAACCCAACCATCACGGTCATAATCGCCAAAGCAGGCACCAAAAGTTTGGGTGTTGAACGTAGGTAAGCCAGCGGCAAGCGTGATGTCTGTCATCTGAAGATCGCCCGTATTTTCATACAAACGATTTAAACCATAGTAGGTGGCAAGAAACAAATCCTGATCACCATCATTGTCAAAATCCACCCAGAGGAGTTGCTTTACTTCGTCCTCATTATCAACCAGTGGTGATAAGAGCATAAAATGCCCACCCATGTTTTGATAAAACTGTACGGGGTCTCCCTGCGCATTCGCCAGACTGAGATCGTCTAGTCCATCTTGATTGAAGTCGTAGAAACTGACCCCACCTCCGAGAAGACTTGACAAGTATCTATGGTTGATTCCACATTGTCCTGCCCTATCCGAGAAGTTTAGCTGAGCCTCTACCGAAGTTCCTGCCAGGAGTATTCCGATCAGTAATAAAAAATTCTTCATTGCTTAAGCGTTCATCTATCGATCATACTAGTATTCAAAAATACGATCATTTTTCATTCCGCTGATACTTCACCTCGCCATTTACAATGGTCGTGAGTACTTTCGTTTCCATGATTTCAGCTTCGCTGCAACTTAGAAGGTTATTGCTTAACACGACGATATCTGCCAGTTTTCCAGGGCTAAGACTGCCTTTGTCGTTTTCTTCAAATGCGGCATAAGCATTGGCCATGGTGTAGGAATAAATACCTTCCTCTCTGGTCATCGCCTGTTCCGGGAAGAATTCCATGCCGGAATCGGGGCGCTTGCGGGTAACGGTAGCATAATAGCTGGCCAAGGGGTCAACATCCTCTACGGGCACATCGGTGCCATTGGTTACTACAGCACCAGCGTCCAGTAAGCTGCGCCAGGGGTAGGCTCCGGTGCGGGCACGCTCTGTGCCCAAGCGCTTCTCTACAAACGGCGCATCTGAAGTACAGTGAATGGCCTGCATAGACGCAATAACACCTAGTTCTGCAAATCGCGGAATATCTTCTACCGCCAAATGCTGACTGTGCTCAATTCGCCAACGATAATCCTGTTCGCCGTTTTCAGCAAAGCGTTTTTCAAAAAGGTTAAGCACCTCTTGATTGGCACGATCGCCAATAGCATGGACACATAGTTGCATTTTTTTATCAATGGCCAAACCCGCAATACTGTCGACTGTTTCCAGCAGAGTAGTGTTTTGTCCAACAAAATCGGGTTTGTCATCATAAGGCTCCAGCAGCCATGCACCAAAGGCACCCAGGGCACCATCTACTTCGGATTTAATAGCCCGACAAGTAAAGAAATGATCACCTGCATCTACAATTGGAAATTGGTTGCCTAAGCCAGCAGCCAGTTTGTTATAGGATAGTCGAGCCATGACCCAAAGCCGTAGATCAAGCTCTCCTGCTTCGGCCAGTTTTTGGTAGTCTTCAATTTCTTGAAAAGAAGAACCTGCATCCTGGAAAGAGGTAACCCCTTTGGCCAAGCATTCTTTTTGTGCTAGTTCAATGCCTTCTTGCCATTCTCCCACCAGGGCTTGTGGCGAAAGGCCATCGCGATAAGCAGCATAGGCTTCGTTGATAAGACTCATCGCTCGTTCTTCGAAGACGCCGATGGGTTGGCCTTGATTGTCTTTGAGGATGTGCCCGCCCCTGGGATCAGGGGTTTCGGCGGTGACGCCCGCTAGTTTCATGGCGGCTTCGTTGGCAAAAAGAGAGTGGCCGCTGGCGTGGCGTAGTACCACGGGGTGGTCTTTGGTAAGTACACTGAGGGTATGATGAGAAGGGTAGCCGTGTTGTGCCAACTCAGGGGCTGTTGTCCATTTTTCCTGGTGCCATCCTCTGCCGGTAATCCATTCGCCATCAGGCGTTTTTGCGGCTTTTTCGGCGACCATCTGCACGATTTCATCCCAGCTTTTTGCTTGTAGGAAGTTGAGATTCATCAATCCGTAGCCGAGGCCAGAAAAGTGACCATGTCCTTCAATAAATCCAGGCATCACAAATTTTCCATCGAGGTCCATGACCTCTGTAGCTTCTGAGCGATATTCCTCTATGGTGGCCTCATCGCCAATGGCTAATATGCGCCCGTCTTTGATTGCCATCGCCGTAGCAGTGGGTTGGTCAGGGTCAACGGTATAAATATCGGCATTGGTGAGGATCAAATCTGCGGCGACTTGTTCCTGTTTACAAGCAGTTACGAATAGCAAAAGACTTGTAAAGAGGAAAAGTAGACGATGGTTAGTAAGCAGCATATTGTATTGTTTTCCAGCGGAAGCTCAAAGATTGAACTTTAGAGAACTTCCCTAACTTAGCGATTAGATTATTCGACAAAATACGAAAACCTTATGTCCAGTATCCATATCCGTAGAGGAAATACCGCAGACTTAGCTGCCGTTCACAATTTAGTGCGGGAATTAGCTATTTATGAAAAAGCAGAAGACGCACTGACAGCGACTGTAGAAGATTACAAACGCGATTTTGATGCGGGGGTATTCGAGTGTATAGTAGCCGAAGACAAAGGCCAAGTCATAGGCGTGTGCTTGTATTACCTGACTTATTCAACCTGGAAGGGGCGTATGCTTTACCTCGAAGATTTTGTGGTAAATGAATCCTATCGGCGCACAGGGCTGGGGCAACGATTATTTGATGCACTGAAGGTTCGGGCAATAGAGATGGAGTGCCGGTTGATGAAGTGGCAGGTGCTAGACTGGAATGAACCGGCTGTTCGGTTTTATGAAAAGAACCATGCCATTATTGAGAAAGAGTGGTGGAATGGGAAGCTGTTTTTATAAGGAGTTTACAAAAAAAAGGCCCATGCCTTCTACTGAGGTTGTTAATTCAATTACTTCTTAACAAATAAATAAAAATATTATTTGATTTATTTAAATAAGTAAATATCTTTGGTACGTAAAATAATGATATTCGACCACTTATAGTGTTTTTGCTACCGGTTCTGTGATTGGCGAGGCGGTGCAGATCATTAAAGAATACAGCATTTAATTTTCTATTCTCTTGTGATTTTACCTGTTTGAAGGGGGACACATGAATTAGAAATCAAGATTTATAGTGTTTCATAGTGTAGGGGGTGGCCGCTAAGGTTACCTCCTTTTTTTTGCCCTTAGTATTGCGCAGAAAATAAAGTACGATTTAGCTTCGCTGCTTCTTCGAGGTTTCTCAAGTTTTTCAAATAGCTAAAACGCTTAAAATGAAGCGCTTATTTAACTATTGTGAAAAACAACCACGAAGTAGAGGCGTAGCCAAATCGCTTTTTATTTTCGTGCTGTTCCTTAGAGTTCTCTGACGAGTAAAGATTCTGCCAAGCCAAAGAGTATATCCTTTTTTTCTTTAGGGGCATTTACTTGTTCAAGGTGTTGGTAAGCGCGTTTTTGGTAATCATTACGCAGGTTTCGAAGAAATTCAGGGATGCCTAATTCTACAAAGATATTGGTGACGGTAGCTACTTTTTCTTGCTCATTACCTGTTTGCTGGGCGTACAGGTGTAATAGCCGTTCTCGTACTTCTGGAGTGGCGAGTTCCAAGGCTTTAATAATGAGGCAGGTTTTTTTGTTTTGCACAATATCTCCACCTACTCGTTTTCCTACTTTTTGTGGATCGCCAAAGGTGTCGAGGAAGTCATCCTGTATTTGAAAGGCAATTCCTGTGAGTCGACCAAATTCACTTAGGTGCTTTTGATCTTCAGGGTCTGCGCCTGCTGCTATAGCTCCCATTTTTAGGCTCCCTGCAAGTAATGCAGCAGTTTTCATTTCAATCATTTGGAGGTATTCCTCAAGGCGAACATCATCTCTTTGTTCAAAATCGATGTCATACTGTTGGCCTTCACATACTTGGATAGCAACCTCAGAGAGGGTTTGGTAGAGCTGGGCAATAGCTTGCTGTCGGGGGCTATGCCGCAGGTAGTCATAAGCGAAAATAAGCATGACATCGCCGGAAAGTATTCCGCTGTTGAGGCCGTACTTACTGTGAACCGTAGCTTGGCCACGGCGTAAGGGCGCTTCGTCCATAATATCATCATGGACAAGACTGAAATTATGAAAAACCTCCACGCTTAATGCTACAGGAAGTGCCTTTTCGACTTCTTCTTCAAAAAGATAGCATGCCAGCAAAGCCATGACTGGCCGCATTCTTTTACCTCCTATGTTCATGATGTAATTGAAGGGTTCGTAGAGCGCCTTAGGTTCTTTGTCTATGTGATTGTCGAGTAAGTATTGATTGAAAAGCTGTTGGAGGGTGTTGATATTTTGCATGGAAGTCTTCTTGATAAATTGGCGGTAATTTACCCGTTATTATAAGTAACATTTTGCAACTTTTCAGGGTATAAGTCAATCGTCAGGTGATTATTCTATAAAAAGAGAATCCCGAACTGCTTTTGTGCTGTTCCTTGTCTGTCGAGAGTGTTTTTTACACTAGGTAAACGAACTATTAATGATGGAATGAAGAAATTGTTTGCGGCCTGTATAGAAAAAAAATAAAAACTATACACTCGATTATACTAAACTGGGGGTGGATAGTCCTATTTTTATACTAAATTTAGGCTCTTAGCTTTTTAGTTAGGAGCATTTATTGACACCTGAACAATAATCAACACATGAATAAAAAATCACGGCGTTACTGTATTCTTTTGATTGAAGACAATCCGGGGGATGTACGTCTTACCAAGGAAGCGTTTCGAGAGACAGGTGCAGATATTGACTTGCAGGTGGTTATGGATGGTGTTGAGGCTGTGGCTTATCTGCAGCAAGAGCGTGAATACGCAGAGAAGCCAATACCTGACTTAATACTTTTGGATTTGAATCTTCCTAAATGGGGGGGGAAGCAAGTGCTTGAAAGAATTAAGAAGGATGAACGTTTTTTGCGTATTCCTGTTGTTGTTCTGACCACTTCTAATGCGTCAGCAGATGTATTGGCTAGTTATAATTTACATGCGAATTGTTTTATCAATAAACCAGTAGATTTTGATAACTTTTTTCAGATTATCAACTACATTCAACAGTTTTGGTTAGAAACAGCTACGTTACCGGGTAGTGTTTCCTAGTTTAATTTATAGTCTGTAAACCCGTCCCCATATTTACTAATGATAATTTTTTTCCTATGGCGGGGTCATTAAAAGAAATGTTGAGAATACTTGTAATTGAAGATACCAAGGAGGATACGGAGATGATCCGTGTTTACCTGGCGGAAGCAAAAAACAAGTACCAGTTGCGATGCGCAGAGTCGTTATCGGAAGGTTTTTACATTATAGATGAACATCCAGTAGACCTGGTGCTACTAGACCTTAATCTGCCTGACAGTAATGGGTTCAATACGTTAAGGCGCTATTTGGATAAAGCGCCGCATGTACCTGTTGTGGTGATGACAGGAGTAACGGATCAACGCAAGGGAACAGAGTCCGTTAGGGCTGGTGCTCAGGATTTTCTGGTCAAGGGTGAATTCGAATCCCGGCAACTGGTCAAGGCTATCCGTTATTCGTTGGAACGGTTTCGTTTGCACGCTGATGCGGAAGAAAGAGCAACAAAAGCTTCAGATGAGAAGAGCCGTTTAGAAGCTTTGCAGAAGATGGCTTCTTTAGGAGACTGGGAAATGGATATTGTAAGTAATACAATGACTTGGTCAGAGGAGCTGTTTCAAATCTTTCAGCTTACGCCTCACAGCTTATCTCCTTCCCTTTCGGATTATCTACGTTATGTTCACCGTGATGATAGAGATCAGGTAGAAGCGTTTTTTGAAAAAGCCGTCCGCTATGAAGAGTACGGGCCTCTAGAGCATCGAATTCTCATCGATAACCGGATCATTAAAATCCTTAGCCTCAGAACCCGTATCAGGTTTGACGAAAAGACAAACAAGGTATTGCTTTTGGGGAGCGTTCAGGATATTACTCCTTCGGAAAGTGCAGGGGTGCCAGATGCTTCGAAAACGCCAGAACCCGAAGCGTCTAAGCCCAATCCTTATTATTCCAGAGAGCTTTTTAATCAGATCAGCTTTAATATTCGCACGCCTTTGAGCACCGTGGTGCATTTGTTTTATCTACTGGAGCAAACCAACCTCAATAAGCAGCAATCGAAGCTGGTGCAGGATTTGAAAACTACGATTAATGACCTGAGTTTTACGTTGAGTAACCTGGTGAATTTATCGATTTTATCGAATGACAATCTTCCGCTAACCCTCGAGCATTTCCGCATCCTGGATATTTTGGAATCGATCCAGCGGGTGATGTCCTTTAAAGGTCAGCAGCACAATAGGGAGGTAGATATTTATATCGATCCCCGCCTGTTAGTTACCGTCAAAGGTGATTCTAATAAACTGGCCCAACTGTTTTTCTGCCTTATTGAATTAGCATTTGCTTACAGTGTTTTCGAATCATTTGTTAAGCTGCGTTGCACGCTAGATGATGATGAAGAAAATGGCCGCGTCTTGCATGTGCAGATGGAGTATACCGGGGAGTTGCCTATTTGGCCAGATACCGAAACGGAAGCCACGGCAGAAGAAATTCTTTCTTTGTTGCAACCGTCATCCGTCGATGATGGAAGAGATCAATTGCTGGCGGTCGTCTTTCTTCGCTTGTGTGAGCAACTTAAAGTAGGGCAGCAAGTAAGTAGCCAAAAGGGAGAAGTGACCATTGACCTAACGATTCCCTTGCAGGTTAGTAACCAGCAATCAGCGAACATTCCGAAAACTCCTCAAAAAGACATCCAGATACTTTTAGTCGAAGATCATCCGATGCAGCAAATTGCGACCAAACAAATCCTAACCACTTGGTCAGATAAGGTATCAGTTGTTGTAGCTGATAATGGAAAAAGAGCTTTGGCCCAAGCCAAGGATATGGCTTTTAATATCATCTTGATGGATTTGCAAATGCCAGTGATGGACGGTTGGGAGGCCACCACACAGCTCCGCCAATTTTCCACAGTACCGGTTATTGCGCTTTCAGCCAGCAACAGCAAACAGGAGGAAGATCGCTGCTATCAAGTAGGGTTTAATGACTATATCGCAAAGCCATTTCAGCCAGAAGAACTTTATCATCGCATTATGCTGCTGATTCATGAGGATAATGGGAATGGTGTAGATTAAGCTGGACTTTCTGCAAAAAGGTCCGAAGGTCTAGCTAATTACAGCGACGACAAAACCAAGGTAGACTTGCTGTTGTTGGAGAAGGATACGCGAAGATCAAGAATATGTACGATTTAGTTATTATTGGCGGCGGTCCCACGGGGCTCAATGTCGCATTAGCTGCTGAAAAAGCAGGTATTAAATATTTGGTACTGGAAAAGGGGGTATTGGTAAATTCTATCTACCATTTTCCGGTTAATATGACCTTTTTCTCTACGTCTCAGAAATTGGAAATTGGAGAAACGCCTTTTATATCCCATACTGATAAACCCACCCGGAAAGAGGCGCTTGAATATTATCGCAGATTGCAGCAAGCTTACCAACTAAAGGTGAAGC